>NZ_JBFTZN010000050.1:0-44018 GCF_056406775.1 Allobosea sp. P1_A7 | reverse complement strand
GCTGGAGGCAGAACGTCCCCCTCGGCGAGCGCGGCATTTCGGTAGCGAGGATCATTCGTGACTTCGAGTCCGACCCAAGACGGAAGATCGACATGCTGAGCGGCCTCGATCAGTTCGACCTCGGCGATCACAAGCCCTGCATGGCGGCCTGAGAACACATCCACGTCCCACGTCAACCCGCCATGCTCGACCCTGTATCGCGTCTTTTCGAGGGGTGGGCCGATGCACAGCGTCAGCAGCATCTCCTCGGCTTCCGCGACGGGGATTTCGTATTCGAACTCCGGGCGGGCCAGACCATGAGTCTCCCCCTTGATGGTGAGGAACGCCTCAGCGGCGGCACAGCGGATGCGGACGCTGGTTGTCCCCTTCGGCGTAAGATAGCCCTGGCGCAGGGGCTGCCCCGGGCCAGCTTTCTCCCGCCAATCGTCGGCGATGACGAGGAATTTGCGTTCAATCTCTGTGCCCATGTCCGGTTCGCTGTTGGGTCTCGTCTCACCAGCGATAACCTGATTGGCGTTCTCGGCATAACCCATAGGGGGAGCTCACCGCTTCACTCCGGACCCCGGATCGGCATCCCGGATTGGGTTTCGGCCGGCAGGCGTCGAAGGCCCTTTTCCGGTGCCGCCGCAATACTGGCCGTGCCTCCGCAGCAACAGCGAACGCTTTGCTCCGTCATCGTCCTCCCGGAGACAGAATTTTTCGCCGAGCAGCAGCGTTCTCGCATGCGCAGCTCCAGGAGAATGACGTTCGCCGTTTCGTTGTATTTCAGAAAGAACATTCTGTTTGACTAAAAGAACGATTCTTCGCCAGTATTTCGACGGCCGGTCGCGACATTCATCCCTGGCCGGGCACGAGCTGAGTGAGGAACAACCATGTCGAGCGATGCGCTTTCCGCAGGGACACAAGGGCTGAGGCGCCGCACGATCCTGGCCATGTCGCTCCTGCTTTCGGTCGCCGCCCCCGGTCTTGCGGCGGCCCAGGGGCAGCCCGCACCACTTGCGAAGGCTCCGGTCGGCACGAGGCTGGTCGTCGCCGATCAGAATGAGGCGCTGCAGAGCCTGATGCGGGCGTCGGGCGCCCATGACAGGCTGTCGAGCCAGGTGACCTATGCCAATTTTCTCGGCGGCCCGGCCATTCTCGAAGCCTTCCGGGCGGGGGCTCTCGATCTCGCGACCGTCGGCAACACGCCGCCCATCCAGGCCCATGCGGCTGGCGAGCAGATTCCGATCGTGGCGGCGCGCACCTCGTCCGAAACCGACTACGCGCTGGCCGTACGCCCCGGGCTGAAGATCGCCTCGCTGGAGGAACTGCGCGGCAAGAGCATCGCCTATGGCGAGGGGACGGGCCGTCAGCCCTTCGTTCTCAACGCGCTGAAGCTCGCGGGGCTGACGAAGAAGGATGTGCGGCTCGTGCCCTTGCGGGCCGCCGATTTCCCGGATGCGGTGCGAACGGGGCAGGTCGATGTAGCGGCGCTGAACGAGCCGCATTTCTCGCGCTATCTCGCCGATTTCGCCGATCGCGGCGCGAGCGCCCTGCCGAAGGACCAGAACGACCGCCTGCCGAAGAGCCTGACCTATCTCTATGCGAGCAAGCGGGCCCTGGACGATCCGGCCAAGCTCGCAGCCATTCGCGAGTTCGTGGCGGCCTGGATCGATGCCAACCGCTGGTCGCATGCGAATGCCGAGGGCTGGGTCGAGGCCTATTACGTCAAGCGCCAGAACCTCAAGCCGGCGGATGGGCGCAGGATCGTCGAAGCCGAGGGGCGCTTCGAATTTCCCCTGCTCGCCAGCCTGATCCCGAAGCAGCAGGCCTTGATCGACGTCATCCACGAGGCTGGCGACCTGCCGAAACGGCTCGATGCACGCGAGGAATTCGATCTGCGCTTCGACGACATCATCGCCGCCAAATCCAATTGAGGCTGTCCATGTCCGATCAAAGCCACGCGCTGATTGCCACGGCCTATTCGGTGCCCTTCGCCGCGATTGCGGGCGTTCCGGCGCAGGCAAACCCGACGCCCCCCGCGCAGGGCAAGCTCCCGAAACTGGCGCCGGGCCGCCTGCCTGCGGGCGCCATCCTGTTCGGGCCGGTCGCGCTGGTCGTTCTCTGGGAGCTCGCCTCGCTGACGGGGTGGCTCTCGCCGAAATTCCTCGCGGCGCCGTCGATCGCCCTGTTCACCGGCTTCGAGCTGCTGCAATCGGGCACGCTTGCCGACCATTTCCTGGCATCGGCGGGGCGCGCCTATCTGGGGCTCGGCATCGGCGTCGCGGTCGGCCTGCTGCTGGCGCTCGCATCCGGTCTCAGCCGGATCGGCGAGGCCTCGATCGACGGCCTCGTCCAGATCAAGCGGGCGATCCCGACGCTCGCGCTGATCCCGCTCGCGATCCTCTGGCTCGGGATCGGCGAGGCCATGAAGGTGGCCCTGATCGCCTCCAGCGTCTTCGTGCCGATCTATATCAACACCCATGCGGCGCTGCGGGGCATCGATATCCGCCATGTCGAGCTCGCCCGCAGCGTCGGGCTGACGCGCAGCGCCTTCCTGCGCGAGGTGGCGCTGCCCGGCGCGTTGCCGGGCTTCTTCACCGGCCTGCGACTTGCCGTGACCACCTGCTGGACGGCGCTCGTCGTGCTCGAACAGATCAATACCAGCCAGGGCATCGGCTACTTGATGAACCGCGCCCGCGACTATGGCCAGACCGATATCATCGTGGTCGGCCTCGCGATCTATGCGGTGCTCGGCCTCGGCTCCGATTTCGCCGTCCGGCTCTGGGAGCGCAAGGCGTTGTCCTATCGCAAGGCGCTGGCGTCATGAACGCCTCGGCTCATCCGCTCCGCCTGCCGCAGCCGGACGCCCTCGCGGTCAGCCTGCGCGACGTCACGCGCCGCTTCTCCGGCCGCAGTGTGCTCGGGCCCGCCTCGCTGGATTTCGCCGCGGGCGAGTTCGTCGCGCTCATCGGCAAGAGCGGTTCGGGCAAGAGCACGTTGCTGCGCGCCATCGCCGGGCTCGACGATGGTGTCGAGGGCGAGGGCACGCTCACGGTGCCGGCCGACCGCTCCGTCCTCTTCCAGGATTCGCGGCTGCTGCCCTGGAAGAGCGTGCTGCAGAATGTCGTCTTCGGCCTGCATGCGGCCGACAGCGACGCTCGCGGGCGGCAGGCGCTGGCCGATGTCGGCCTCTCCGGGCGGGAGGAGGCGTGGCCGAACGCGCTTTCCGGCGGCGAACAGCAACGGGTGGCGCTCGCCCGCTCCCTGGTGCGCCAGCCGCGCCTGCTTCTGGCGGACGAGCCCTTCGGCGCACTCGACGCGCTGACGCGGATCCGGATGCACGATCTCCTCTTCCGCCTGATCCGGCAGCATCGCCCGACCGTCCTGCTCGTCACCCATGACGTCGACGAAGCGATCAAGCTCGCCGATCGCGTGCTCGTCATCGACGAAGGACGCATCACCCTCGACCAGCCGGTTTCCTTGGCCCACCCGCGCGCCAGGCACCCGGGCTTTGCTGTGCTGCGTGGCGAACTCCTCGCCGCCCTCGGCGTCACCGATCCCATCTGACCGACACCCGAGAGAGCGAACCCATGACCCGTGAACTTCACCTCAATCTCTTCATCAACGGTCGCGGCCATCACGAGGCGGCCTGGCGTCACGACGGTTCGACGCAGCGGGCGCTGACCGACGTCGCCTACTACCGCGACCTGGCGCTGGCGGCTGAGGCGGCAAAGCTCGATTCCGTCTTCTTCGCCGACCATGTCGCGCTGGGCGACGAGCTTGAACATGCGGCGCGCGGGGAACTCGAACCGCTGACCCTGCTCGGCGCACTCTCGGCGCTGACCGAGCGCATCGGGTTGATCGCGACGGCCTCGACGACCTATAGCGAGCCTTACAATCTCGCCCGGCAGCTCGCCTCGCTCGACCATCTCAGCGGCGGCCGCATCGGCTGGAACATCGTGACCTCCTGGGCGCCGGCGGCCGCGGGGAACTTTGGCCAGGAGCGGCAGGCCGGGATCGACCAGCGCTATGAGCGGGCTCACGAGTTCGTCGAGGTTGCCTCGAAACTCTGGGACAGCTGGGCGGCGGACGCGATCCTCGACGACCGCGAGACCGGGCATTTCGCCAGGCCCGACCGGATCCGCCGCGCCGACCATCGCGGCACGCATTTCGGGGTTGCCGGCGCGCTGAACATCCCGCGCTCGCCGCAGGGGAGGCCCGTCTTCGTCCAGGCGGGCGCCTCGACCGATGGCCGTGCTTTCGCGGCCCGCTATGCCGAGGCGATCTTCACCGCGCATCTCACCAAGGAGAGCGCGATTGCCTTCTATTCCGACATCAAGACGCAAGCCCGCGTGCTCGGCCGCCGGGGCGACCAGATCGTCATCCTGCCCGGGATCAGCGCTGCGATCGGCTCGACTGAAGTCGAGGCGAAGCGGGTATGGGAGGAGTTGAACGAGCTGTCCCACCCGACAGTTGGCCTGTCGCGCCTGTCGAACCGCTTCGGCGGCCATGATTTCTCGCATCTGCAGCTCGACCAGGTCCTGTCGGTCGACGATTTTCCCGATCCCTCGCAGGTGCAGGCCTCGCGCAGCCGGGCGCAGGCGATCACCGCCCTGGTCGGGCGCGAGCGGCCGACGCTGCGCGGGTTGCTGCACAGCCTTGCCGGAGCGCGCGGGCATTTCACCGCGACCGGCACGCCCGAGCAGATCGCCGATGTGATCGAGGACTGGTTCGTCTCGGGCGCGGCCGACGGCTTCAACGTCATGCCGCCGATCCTGCCGCGCCAGTTCGCTCTCTTCACCAGCGAGGTCGTGCCATTGCTGCAGAAGCGCGGACTGTTCCGGACCGAGTATGGCGAGGGCACCTTACGCCAGCGCCTGGGGCTCGATCCGGTGCCGAGCCAATTCGACCAGCAGGCGCCGCTGCAAAGATCCGCCTGATCGCCGCAGCGCGCGCCGAGACCGCGCTACGGGAGCTGTCTCGGGCGGGTGGTCCTGGGGAGGTGCTACGATCAACCCGATACAACGGCGCGGGTGAGGGGGCTTGTCACGTCGCAAGGGACCGCCCGGCCCCGGTCATGCCTCAGAGCAGCGTGATCTTGCCGCTCGCCAGCTCGTAATGTGCCCCGACGACCTTGATCTTCCTGCTAGCAACGAACTCCGCGAGGATCGGTTTGGCGGTCTCGAGACGGCGTTTGCCGCGGCGGATGTTTTCCGCGATCGCCGCGGCAAGGAGGTCGTCCGGCTTGCCGGCCTTGGCGGCCGCGACCGCCGGCCTGAGCTCGCGCACCATTTCCTGGAGATGGCCCGGCAGGGTCGCCTTGTCCCGCACGACCTTGATCGTGGCGTCGATGGCGCCACAGCCCGAATGGCCAAGGACCATGACGAGCGGCGTGTTGAGGTATTTCACGGCATATTCGAGGCTGGCCAGGCCATCGTCATTGACGAAATTGCCGGCGAGACGAACCACGAAGAGGTCGCCGGGGCCCTGGTCGAAGGCGAGTTCCGGCGAGACCCGCGAATCCGCGCAGCTCAGGATCGCAGCCACCGGATACTGGGCGCTGGCGCGGGCAGCCCGGCCGGCCGAGTAATCCTGATTGGTCGGGGTGTTCGCGGCATAGCGGGCATTGCCCTCCATCAGCCGCTTCAGCACTTCGTCGGGCGAGATCGCATTCTGCGGGGGCGCGGCCTGGGCGAAGGCTTGCCGGGGCAGGGCGGCGGCGCCGGCAAGGGCCACCATGCCGGAAAACAGGCCACGGCGGGACAGGCCGGGCGCGGGCGAGCAGCAGAGATCACACATGACGGAAGTCTCCTCCAGAACGGCCTGCATGGCGCGCAGCCCCGGCCGCTGAGCGCGGCGATTCACGATCCTTGCCGCCAGGCTCGCAGACGCAGCCTGCGCCCTATTACTGCTACAGGATGGGGATACTGCGAAGTGGGGATTTTGCAGGGCTTCCTCATGGGTAGCCCGCCTGAACCCGGCCCATTGCGGCATTCCATCCGTCCTGAGTCCGGGCTGGCGGCCCGCTGAAGGCCTCAGTGGTCCGCGAGGGGGCAGTCGCTCCACTTCTGGCCGATCGGCGAGCATCCGGTGTCCGGCGTGGTCGCGCTGCGCGGCTCCCGCATATCTGGCTTGTGCCGGAAGCGGACCTTAAGCGCCACCTTCGCCGATTGCCTTAAGCCGGGCTTAATTCTGTAGCTCTTACCACCAGCGTTGAATCCAAAGCATCGTCACGCTTTAGATTTAATAAAAGAAGGCTGGATCCGGTCAATCTATTGACCGGTCTCTTGTCAGATGAATCTGAGGGTAAGTCATGAATAGTCAAGATATCCAGGGGATGGTGAACAATCTGAAGGAAGGTCGCCTCTCGCGGCGTTCCTTTATTCAGCGAATGGCGGCAGTGGGTATTACTGCGCCGATCGCGAGCCAGATCCTCGCCTGGAACGGCGTCGCAATGGCGAACGCAACGATCGAATACAAGCCGACGAAGGCTGGCGGCGGCGGGCCGCTGAAGATCCTGCTCTGGCAGGCACCGACCCTGCTGAATCCGCATTTCGCCTCCGGCACCAAGGACCAGGTCGCCTCGCGCGTCTTCTACGAGCCGCTCGCCGGCTGGGACAAGGAGGGCAATCTCTTCCCGCAGCTCGCGGCCGAAGCTCCCACCAAGGCCAATGGCGGCCTCTCCGAGGACGGCAAAAGCGTCACCTGGAAGCTGAAGCAGGGCGTGACCTGGCATGACGGCAAGCCGTTCACGGCCGATGACGTCGTCTTCACCTGGGAATATGCCGCCGATCCGGCGACTGCCGCCTACACCACCGGCGCCTACAAGGACATCAAGGTCGAGAAGATCGACTCCCACACCGTCAAGGTGATCTTCAAGGAAGCGACGCCGTTCTGGGCCGATGCTTTCGTCGGCGTCGCCGGCATGATCATCCCGAAGCACCATTTCGGCGAGTACAAGGGCGCCAAGTCGCGTGAGGCTCCGGCCAACCTGAAGCCGGTCGGCACCGGCCCCTACAAGTTCGTCGACTTCAAGCCGGGCGACGTGCTCACCGGCACGCGCAACGAGAATTACCACGTCCAGAACAAGCCGCATTTCGACACGCTCGAGGTCAAGGGCGGCGGTGACGCGATCTCGGCGGCGCGCGCCGTGCTGCAGACCGGCGAATACGACTATGCCTGGGATACGCTGGTCGAGGACGAAGTTCTCAAGCGCATGGAGACGGGTGGTCGCGGCAGGATCAGTGCAGCGCAGGCCGGCGACGTGGAATTCATCACCCTGAACACCACCGACCCGTGGACCGAGGTCGATGGCGAGCGTTCGAGCGTCAAGACCAAGCATCCGACGCTCAGCGATCCGGCCGTGCGCCAGGCGATCAACCTGCTGATCGACCGCGATTCGATCCAGAAGTTCATCTATGGCCGCGGCGGCATCGCGACGGCGAGCTTCGTGAACCAGCCGAAGCAGTTCAAGTCGGAGAAGCTGAAATACGAATTCAGCCTCGAGAAGGCGAACAAGATCCTCGACGACGCCGGCTGGAAGAAGGGTGCCGACGGCATCCGCGAAAAGGATGGCAAGAAGCTCAAGTTCGTCTTCCAGACCTCGATCAACGCGCCGCGTCAGAAGGTCCAGGCCATCATCAAGCAGGCCTGCCAGCGCGCCGGCATCGATCTCGAGCYGAAGTCGGTGACTGCGTCCGTGTTCTTCTCCTCGGACGTCGCCAACCCCGACACCTACACCAAGCTCTATGTCGACATGGAGATGTACACCACGACGCAGCCGCAGCCGGATCCGGAGCGTTTCCTCAACCAGTTCGTGTCCTGGGAAATCGCCAACAAGGAGAACAAGTGGCTCGGCCGCAACGTCTCGCGCTACTCCGACCCGGCGGCTGACGAGGCCTACAAGGCCGCGCAGAAGGAACTCGACCCGGCCAAGCGCGCTGCGCTGCTGATCAAGGTCAACGAGATCTTCTGCGAGGCCAACGTGATCCTGCCGGTCCTGTCGCGGACCAAGGTCGTCGCTGCGGCGCTGACCCTCGCGCATGATCACAGCGGCTGGGACGTGGACACCTGGAACCTCGCTTCCTGGTATCGCAACTAAGCACGAAGCAGCCCCTCACCGGGACATCTCGGTGAGGGGCCGCAACCGATATCCGCGGCGCCGGCATCCGCACGGCGTCGCGACCCCGCTGCGGCAGGGCCCGGCGAATTCATCGACCAGGCTTTCGATGAAATCTGGCCGGCCTCCGACTTGCACGCGAATAGATCTGGCACGCGAACAGATTTGGCCTGTTCTGAACGCCCATGTCCGGCTGCGGGCACATTGGGCCCGTTCCGCGAGCGACTGCTGCCATTCCTTGTCATCGCACAGTCGTTTCGGTGACAGCGAACGGGGGACGCGGATGGCGAAGATCGATTTCAAGAAAGCCCTCAGACCACTTTATGACCCGCCCACCGGGGACTTCGCTTTGGTCGACGTGCCGCAGATGCCGTTTGTGAAGGTGAACGCTGAAGGCGATCCCAACACCGCACCGGCTTACCGTTCGGCGATCGAATGGCTCTACGGGGTCAGCTATGCCGTGAAGTTCGCCGCAAAGGCTGCGCTCGGCAGGGACTATGTGGTGCCGCCGCTGGAAGGGTTGTGGTGGACCGACGATCCCCGGAGCTTCATCACCCGCCAAAAGAACCTGTGGCGCTGGACGATGATGATTATGGTTCCTGAATTCGTCACCCATGACATGTTCGAGAAGGCGGTGGCCAAAACGGAGGGAAAGCTTGGGCAGCGCCCGCAAAGCCTGCGCCACGAATTCTATGCTGAAGGGCTCTCGCTCCAGACCCTGCATGTCGGCAGCTATGATGAGGAGGGGCCGATCCTGGCCCGGCTCCATGATGAGGTGATGCCGCGCAAGGGGGTGACCTTCAACGGCCCCCACCACGAAATCTATCTGAGCGATCCGCGCAAGACTGAAGCGGCCAGGCTCAAAACGGTCCTTCGCCAGCCGGTGATATCCTTGGCATAGGGGGCAGGGCGGAAATCGGCTCCTGCCCATGCGCCAATGTCTGCTGTCCACGAGCACGAAGGCTATCCGCGGGGCGAAGAGCCGAGATTGCGTCATGAACCGATTTGGCGGATTGCTGGGATATGAGAACCCGGATCAAAGTTTGCGGGATCGCGTCAGCCGATGAAGCCCGCCTCGCGGTAGCGGCTGGCGTCGACGCTCTTGGCTTCAATTGTGTGGGGCCTTCCAGTCCTCGCCATGTCGCGGACCCGACAGTCGCCGCGATCACGACACTCACGCCGCCTCCCGTCGCGACATTCCTGCTGACCGTCGAGCGGACAGCCGAGGCGATCGCGGCCCATGTGCGCCGGACGCGTCCGAGTACGGTCCAGATTCTCTGGAACATCGATCCGGCGGAGTCCGCCCGCCTGGCCGAGATCGAGCCTGATCTGCGCCGCGTTCAGGTCGTCCATGTCGAGAGCCGCGCAGCGCTGGAGATGATCCAGGCCTACAGCCCGTATGTTCACGCCTTCCTGCTCGATTCAGGGAGTCCGAACGCAGCGACGCCGGAACTGGGCGGCACCGGGCGCCCGCATGACTGGGCGATCAGCGCCGAATTCGTCGATGCCAGCCCTCTGCCGGTGTTCCTCGCGGGCGGGCTTACCCCGGCAAATGTCGGCGCTGCCATCCGACAGGTCAGGCCGTTCGGCGTGGATCTGTCTTCGGGCGTCCGGACAGCAGGCCAGCTCGACCCGGTCAAGTTGGCGGATTTTGCCTTGGCCGTGCGGAAGGCGGATGACGCTCTGAACCCGGCCTAGAGGCGGGCGCGCGGGGCGCGCTTGGCCAACCCGGGCATCCTGCCCCCGCGCAAAAGGCCCATCTCGTTTCCCGGCGCCTGGCACGGCCGCGCGACCCACGGCGCCGGAACCGGCCTGCGCTCGCCTTCAGAACCTGATGTCGATGCGTCCCTTGAGGGCGTGATCGCGGGTTCGCTCGCCGATGGCAGCGGAGTAGGTGATCCCGACCGTGGTCGAGGCGGTGGCGCGCCAGTCGAGCCCGGCTTCGGCGACCAGCGCATTGCGATCGATGGCCGTCGCGTAGACCGAGGCCGGGGTCGTGCCGGCAAGGAAGGCCGTGGCTGCTCGCGGCGTCAGCTCGCCAAAGCCATGGCGCCAGCCGAGCAGGCCGCGGGCGAAGAGCGGCATCGTGCCGATCTGCGCCTCGGCGCGCAGGCCCAAGGTCGTGAAGCCGAGATTCTGGTCGCCGGAGAAGACGCGCAGTGCGGCCGCGCCGCCCTGCTCGAGGCCGGAGCCGGATGAGACCCGGAGCAGGACGAGCTGGGCGAAGGGCTCGAGGGCAAACTGCTCGAAACGGAAGGCATAGCCCAGCTCAGCGAAGGCCTGGGCCACCTGGCTGTCGCGATCCGAGCGCAGCCTGTCACCAAAGCCGCGGAGCTGCACCTGGCGGGTCAGGCTGGTTTCGCCGAACGAATATCCCAGGCCGCCATCGAGCCGCCATGCGCCGAGGCGGGCGCCGGCATAGAGTGCGGCATGGCCGCTCTCCAACCGGCCGGAGGACAGCCTGGCGTCGACATCGAAATTCGAGCGGGTGTAGCCGCCGGCAACGCCGACCCGAAGCGAGCCCGCCGCCGTCTCGTAGAGCTTGAGGTCGGCGCCGAGGATGGCGCCGCCGGTGCGCTGGGAGAGGCTCGCCGCATTGCCGTCGCCATTGGTGTTCGCTTGTGCTCCGACCGCTTCGCCCCAGATGGTGAAGCGCTCCTCGAAGCGCGGCGCTGGCAGCATGATTGCGCCCTTCGCGTTCGGCAGATCGGCCGTGAACTCCGCCGCGACGCTCTGGCCTGGCGCCACCAGCAGCGGCCCGCGCAGGCGCCCGAGGATCGCCTCGCGGAGCAGCCGGCTTTCGGCGATCGCGACCGCGACGCCCTGGGCATGGGCCTCGCCCGAGAGCTGGTCGAAACCGGCGCGCGCCTCATCGGCTGTCGCCGAGATCAAGCTGTCATAGATCCGATTGCCGGCACCCAGCCGTTCCGCCGCGACCGCGATCCCGCTCTGGTTGCGCGTCAAGGCGATGAAGGCTCCGCCGCCGCCCGGCCCGAACGACGTGCCGTTGCGGCTCATCGTCAGCGTGACGTTCTGCGCGTCATAAGCCAGCGAGGGCGTCAGGAAGGCGAGGTTCGAGCTGACGCCGGTGAACCGCCCGCTGACGCCGCCGCCCGCCGTCAGGATGGTATAGTTCGTCGAGGCCGCGTAATTGCCGTTCTCTGCCAGGACCTGGACGGCGCCGCCCGACAGTGTCGCAATGCCCGACGCATTGATCCGGTCGCTCTGTCCGGCCGCATTGATTTCGACCTGATAGGTCGAGCCGACGGCGAAGGCGACATTGCCGGCAATGGTCAGCGTGCCGATCGAGTTGCCGGGCGCGACCGTGCCGCCGCTCATCACGGCAAGGCCGCCGATCGTGCCCGAGCCGCCGAGCGTGCCACCGCCATTCACGGTCGTCGCACTCGCGGTCGAGCCGTTGACGACGAGCGTGCCGGCATTGACCGTGGTTGCGCCGGTAAAGGTGTTGGCGCCCGTGAGCACGAGCGTGCCGGCGCCCGCCTTGGTCAGGGATCTGCCGTCCCAGCCGGTTGCGGCATTGGGCGCCCGGTCGCTCAGCGCTGCGCCCATATCGAACCTGTCGGCAGCATTGGTCAGCGTGAACGTGCCATGCGCGCGAGAATTGCCCGCAGTCCAGCTCAAGCCATAGCTGGCGAGATAGTGCTTGCTGTCGTCCGACTTCCGGGTCGCCAGCGTCAGATAGTCCACCGTCCCATGGAAGCCGCCGACCGTGACCGTGCCGAAGTCGCCGCTGAGGCCCGAGCGCGTATCGATCAGGAGCTTGTCCAGGCCGTTCGCGTCGCTGATGCCGCTGAGGTTGAAGGCGACATTGCTGCCGAGCGTGACGCGTTCGGCCTGCAGCAAGGGACCGCCGGTGGAAGCGATGATCGACAATGCCGTGTCATTGGCAAAGCGGACATCCTGCGCGACCTTCACCGCCGCCAGGTTTTGGATCGCCAGGCTGCCACCGGTCACGTCGATCGTGCCGGCGAGAGTGTAGGTTCCAGCCGCTGCGCCGTCACCGAATTGCAGCCTGCCGCCCGATATCGTCGCGTTGCCGCCGAAGCCGAGGCCTGACGTATTGGCGACCACCAGCGTCCCGGCCTTGACCTGGGTCATGCCGCTGCGCGTCAGGGCCTTGTCTAGTGTCCAGGTGCCGCTGCCCTGCTTGACGAGTGCGCCGGTGCTGAGGCTGGTCGTGCCGCCGACGGCCGCCGAGTAAAGGTGAGTGCCCGCGCCATCCAGCGTCAGCGTGGAGGCTGCGTTGGTGCCGATACCCAGGTTGCCCGTGATGCTGGATCCGGTGAACAGCGTGACCGTGTTGGTGCCCGCGGCGCGCAGCGCCACATTGCCTTTCAGTGCGCCGGAATTGCTGAGCGCGGTGTTGCCGCCGATAGCCTGCACCGATGCCGTGCCCTCGATGGTGGCGCCAGCGCCGTTGGTCACCGTGCCTCCATTGATCAGACGGACCCCCGCCGAGGGGCCCTTGATGAGGCTGCCCGACCCGGTATTGGTGACCGTGCCCGCCCCGCCGCTGATGCCCACGCCCGCGGCAAGGGCATCTGTCCCGTCGGCGATGATCGAGCTTGCCGTGTTGGTCACCGTCCCGCCATCGGCAAAGCTCACCCCGTAGAGCTTGCCCGTGATCCTGCCGCCGCCCTCGTTGGTGACGGTGCCCTGGCCGACGACGATCTCCACGCCGTGACCCTGGTTGTCCGCGGTCACGCTGATGGTGCCGCCGGTGTTGGTCACCGTGCCGGCACCCCAGATGCGGACGCCGCCCAACCCGCCGGCAATGCTCGCGCCGGTCCCGTTGGTCACAGTGCCGTCTGTATTGATGAACACGCCGAGGCCATCAGTGCCGCTGGCGCGGATAACACTCGTGGCGCCGAGATTGCTCACGTCGCCACCTTTGTCGAGCAGCACGCCGTGGCTCACGGCTGTGATGGTGCCGCCTTGGTTGGTCACCGTGCCGCCATCACCGAGCTGCACGCCGACATAATCCCCCTCGATCCGCCCGGTGGCTGCGTTGACCACCGTGGCGACGCCCGCGGTGGACAGCACGCCGACCTGCCCTGCAGCCGTTCGCGAAATGGTGCCAGCGTTGTTCAGGGTGCCACCGTTGTTGACGATGACTTCGTTGCCGATGCTGATGCCCGCATTGATCTTCAGCGTGGCGCCGAGAGCGCCGCTGTTGTCCACCGTGACGGAGYCGCTGCCCAGGCCCGCATTATTGGCGACCGCCAGGGTTCCGGCTTTGACCTGCGTGGCGCCGCTGCGCGTCATCGCCTTGTCCAGCGTCCAGGTGCCGCTGCCCTGCTTGATAAGCGTGCCGGCGCTGAAGCTGGTCGTGCCGCCGACGGCCGCCGAATAGAGCTGCGTGCCGGTGCCATCCAGCGTCAGCGTGGAGGCGGCATTGGCGCCGAAGCTCAGATTGCCCGTGATRCTGGAGCCTGTGAACAGCGTGACATCGTGGATTTCATCGCYATTGGCGTTGGAGCGCAGGGCCACGTGCCCGATCAGCTTGCCCGCATTGCTGAGCGAGACGTTTCCGATGACCGAGCTCACCGCCAGGGCCCCCAGCGCGGCCTCGATCGTCGAGCCGGCACCATTGATGATCGTGCCGCCGGCAGTCACCGTCACGCCGCTGTCCCGGCCCGTGATGGTTCCGCCCAGCGTATTCGAGATCGTTCCTGTGTCGATTTGCACGCCGGAAACGTCGGTGCCAATGATCGTGCCTCCGGTGTTGGTCACTGTTCCGTTTCCGAAAACAAGCACGCCGGCTCGCTTGCCCCTGATCGTTCCGCCCTGCGTGTTCGTGACCGTCGCGTCTCCGCCGAACGACGCCCCATCGAGCGTCGCACCGGTGATCGTGCCGCCGGTATTGGTCAGCGTGCCGCCTCCGTGCACCAACACGCCTTGCGTTTGCCCGGATATCGTTGCGCCTTGCAGGTTATGCACCGTGGCGCCCCCTGCCATGGACAGCACGCCAACCTGCCCCGCAGCCAGGCGCGAAAGGGTGCCCGCATTGCTCAGCGTGCCACCGTTGTTGACGGTGATCTCGTTGCCGATGCTGACGCCGGCATTGATCTGCAGCGTGGCATTCTTGTTGGTCGAATTGTCGACGGTGACGGTATCGGCGCCGAGCTGAGCGTCGGAGCTCACGACCAAAATGCCATCCGTCACGAGGGTCGGCCGTTATTGCACCGTGACACGAGCGTTAATTCTGCCTGCCTCTGCGTTCGCGCCGGGCAGAATCTGTGCTTTTCGAGAAGGATCGACCTGTTCGTGTTGCCGGCAGAATGAAGGACGGTGTCGCTCTTCCCCATTTTCGTCTCTCGCTGCTCGGACGATTCGAGCTGGCAACGCGCGATGGCATCGTCCGGCTGCCGAGCCGGAAACTGTCGGGTTTGTTGGCCTATCTGGCCTGCACGGCGCCTCAACCCCAGCCGCGTGAAAGGCTGGCCCACCTGCTGTGGGGCTCGCATTTCGAGACACAGGCCCGACAGAACCTGCGGCAGGCGATTTTTCGGCTGCGTCGGATTTTAGGCCAGGAAACGCTCGTCAGTACCGACGACGAGGTCTGGCTCGCGCCCGGCGCGATCGATTGCGATGCTGTTCGCTTCGAGGCGTTGATCACCGAGGGAGGGGCTGCGTCGCTCGCCGCGGCCGCCGATCTCCACCGGGGTTCGTTTCTGGCCGACCTGAATATCGAAGAAGACGCGTGGCTGAGTTGGCGCGCCTCGCTGCGAGGACGCCTCGAAGGCCTGGCGCTCGACGCCATGGTCAGCGAGAGCCAGGACGCGATGCGGGCGGGGAACGAGGAGGCTGCGCTCAAGGCGGCTCATCGGGCCATCCAGGTGAATGCCCTGCGTGAGGATGCGCATCGGGTCGCCCTCCAGGCGCTCGTCGCGATGGGACGCAAGGCCGAGGCGCTCAGGCATTATCAGGATCTCACAGCGCTGCTGAGGCGCGAGCTCGGCGCGGCGCCCGATGCGGTCACGCAGGCGCTGGCAGCTGAGCTTCGCAGCGCAGCGCCGCCAAGTGTGCCAAGTGTTGCAAGCGCGCCGCGCGCGAGCGGCGAACGGCATCCCACAGCTTCCGGGACAGTAGAACCGCCTGTCGCAGCAGGGATCGTGGCGGCGCGAGACGGCGAGGCCCCGACGAAGGGGCTTCGCCCGGATGCTCTGGAGCAGCGCCAACTGACGATCCTGGTTTGCGATCTGGTCGGCGCGATCAGCCCCTCAGCGAGCCCCGATCCCGAAGATATCCACGATCTGATCGCCGCCTTCCACGCGACCGTCGCCGATGTCGCGGCGCGATTTGGCGGCTTCGTCGCCCATTACCAGGGCCATGGCGTTGTCGTGTATTTCGGCTATCCGGCCGCCCATGAGCATGATGCCGAATGCGCCGTGCGCGCCGGCCTTGCTCTCCTTGCCGCCATCGGCAGCCTGGCCGCGCCGTTGGCCGGGGCGCTGCAGGCGAGCGTCGGCATCGCCACCGGGCTCGTCGTCGTCGGGGAGAAATCGACAGCGGACAAGAATCGGCAGCATGTCGCGACGGGCGAGGCCCCGGCCCTGGCGGCGCGTCTGCAGGGCAGTGCGGCAGGGGGCGAAGTCGTCATTGCCGCGAGCACGCAGCAGCTTGTGGGTCGGCAGTTCGCCTGCCGGGCGCCCGCGGTCCGCAGCGACGCGCAACAGCCGGAAGCATGGCAGGTCCTTGAAGCATGGCAGGTTCTTGAAGCGTGGCAGGTCCTTGGCGAGATCGCCGGGGTGAGCCGCTTCGATGCACGGCGCGGCGCCGTTCTCAGCCCGCTCATCGGCCGCGAGGAAGAGATCGCGCTGCTGCTTCGCCGGTGGGATCAGGCCGGTGCGGGGGAAGGGCGTGTCGTTCTGATCTCGGGCGAGCCTGGCATCGGCAAGTCGCGCCTGGCCGAGAGCGTGCCGGCCCGGACCGGCTCCGGGCCCGATTCCCTCCTGCGCTATTCCTGTGCTCCGCATCTTGCACAGAGCCCGCTGCATCCGTTCATTGCCCGTGTCCAGCAGGATGCCGGCTTCAGCCCCGACGACAGCGCCGGCGCGAGGCTCGACAGGCTGGAGGCGTTGCTCGCGCCGACATCGCTCGATATGCCGCGCGACGTGGCGCTCCTTGCCGAGCTGACCGGAGTGCCGCTGGAGGACCGCTACCCCCCGCTGGCGGCCAGTCCGCAGCAGAAGCGCGAGATGACGCTCGGTCTGCTCCTCGACCGGATCGAGCGCGCCGCAGCCGGGAAGCCGGTCCTGATCCTGTTCGAGGATGCGCACTGGCTCGATCCGTCGTCGCTCGATCTGCTCGAGCGCCTGGTGAGCCGCGCCGCCCGGCTGCCTCTGCTGCTGCTGGTCACCTGCCGGCCCCAATTCCAGCCCGGCTGGCTCGACCAGCCACATGTCACTGCGCTGTCGCTCAGCCGCCTTGGCCCGGGCGACAGCACCGGCATCATGCGCGGCGTCGCCGGGGACAGGGCGCTCCCCAATGCTGTCATCGGCCAGATTCTGTCGCGGGCGGATGGCGTGCCGCTGTTCATCGAGGAACTGACACGCTCGCTCCTTGAAAGCGGGCTGTTGCGTCAGACCGGGGACGGCTGGGTCCTCGACGGGCCCCTGCCGTCAGTGGCGATCCCGACGACGCTGCAGGCCGCGCTGGTGGCCCGGCTCGACCTGCTCGGCCCGGCAAGGGACGCAGCCATGATCGGCGCCGCGATCGGACGGGAGTTCTCGCACGAGCTGATCGCTGCGGTGTCGGGTCTTGCCTCCGCGGAGCTCGAGACAGCGCTCGCGCGGCTGCTGGAATCCGGCCTCGTCTCGCGCCGCAGTGCATCGTCAGGGCAAGGCTACGTCTTCAAGCACGCGCTCGTGCAGGATGCTGCCTATGCCACGATGCTCAGGAGCCGGCGACGCGACCTGCATGCGACGATCGCCCGGACGCTGATCGATCAGTTCCAGGCCTGGGTCGAAGACCAGCCCGAGCTCGTCRCTCACCATTTCACGGAAGCCGGGCTCGGGGGCGAGGCGGTCGGCTACTGGGTCAAGGCAGCCCGGCTGGCGCAGGCGCGCTGGGCCAACCGCGAGGCCGCCGGGTTCTTCGAGCAGGCCTTGCGTGTTCTGGCCACACTCCCCGAGACCCGGGAGACGCACGAGCAGGCCATCGATCTCCGGTTCGAATCGAAGGCATCGCTTCTTCCGCTCGGACAGTTCGAGCGCATCATCGGCCATCTTCGCGAGGCCGAAAGCCTGGCCAGACGCCTGGACGATCAACACCGCCTGGCGCGGTTCGCCTTCCATATGTGCCAGACCCTGGCGCTGGGCGGCGATTCCGCGGAAGCCGCGGGTTTTGGCCAGCAGGCGCTGGCGCTGGCGGATTCGCTTGGCGACGTCCCACTCCAGATGGCGGCGACCCTGTTTCTCGGGACGGCCTGCTTCTCGACGCTTGAGTTCCCCCAGGTCGAGCCGCTCTTCGTGCGAGCGCTGGAGTTGCTCGATCGTCAGCCCCGCTTCGAGCGATTTGGTCTCGCTGGATATCCAGCCGTGACGGTCCGTGCTTTCCTGGCGCGGATCCATGCCGAGCAAGGCAGGTTCGAGCAGGGCATCCTGCATGGCGAGGAGGGCATTCGCATCGCGCTGGCGGTCGATGATCCGCTCGGCCTGACGATCGCCTATTGGTGTCTCGCCGACCTCCTGGTCATTCGCGGCGAGTTCGCCGAAGCCATAACGCGGTTGGAGCGCGCTTGCGTCGTGGCCCGCGAGTTCGACCTGCCCTTCATGGCCGCGGGCAGTACGGGCACGCTCGGCTATGCCTATGCCCTGCTGGGGCAGACCGAGCGAGGCCTGCCTCTGCTGGAGCAGGCGCTGAGCGCTCTGGAAGCCATGGGGCATCGCTTTGGCCAGGCCCTGTTCCTGGTGCCCCTCGGGGATGCGCATTTGCTCGCCCTGCCATCATGGCCTCGGACATCTGCACCTGCGCGCAGGCCGGCCGGCCGAGGCTCGCAACCAGCTCGAGATCGCCACGACGATGTACCGCGAGATGGGCATGCGCTTCTGGCTGGATCAGGCCAATGAGGCGGCGGATCAGTTGCCATAGCGGGCGGCCTCGGGGCCGGCTCACGGCATGAAGGCCTGGCAGCGTGGAGGCACTGCATCGCGACCGCGCGATCTCGCCGATGGCGCGACTGCGTGGTTCAGGCCGGTGCGATCGGGAGATGCGCCACTTGCGCGCCGACCCCGTAATAGGCCTCCCTGACGCCCCGGAAGGCCGGGATGGCGAGTTCGGATACCGGCAAGGGCATGCCGGCGAGATCGATCTCGCCAAGGATGAGCCGGGCAAGTTCGCGCCCGAAGACGGTGCCCGGCGCGATGCCGCGGCCGTTGTAGCCGCTGAACCCGATCGCGTTCGGTCCGTAGCTGTGCAGCCGCGGCAGGTGATCCGGCGTCATGCCGATCTTGCCGTACCATTCCGTTTCGAGCTCGAATTCGCCAAGTTGCGGAAACAGCTTCCGGATATGCCGCTTCACCCAGGCGCGATGAACGCTCAAGCCCGTCCCGCGCAATGCGCCGACGCTGCCGACGATCAGGCGCCCCTCCGCATCGAGCCGGAACCCGCTCAAGATGGTCTTGGTGTCCCAGCCCGCGCCGCCCTGCGGCAGGATGGTCTTGCGGATATTGTGGCCGAGCGGAGCCGTCGAGACGTGGAAATAGGGCAGATGCACCTGCTCCTCGCGGATGTTGGCGGTCGCGCCGGTCGAATAGGCGTCGGTCGCCAGGATGAGCCAGTCGGCGCTGACGCTGCCGCCGGCGGTCTTGACCAGCCAGGCGTTGCCGCTGCGCTCGAAGCCGGTCACCGCGCTGCCGGTGTGGATGATCGCGCCTTCGGTCATCGCRGCGCCCGCCAGGCCGCGCGCATAGGCGAGCGGCTGGATCGTGCCGGCGCGCGGGTCGAACAGCGAGCCGGTATAGCCCGCAGCCCCGGTCCTCGCCTGCGTATCGTCGGCACTCAACAGCTCGACCTTGGCGCCGAGCTTGCTCCACTGCGCCTGGCGGGCCTGAAGCTGCTTCAGGCCGCTTGCGCCGACGGCGCAATGATAGGTTCCGCGATGGTCGGTCTGGCATTCCATGCCATAGCGTTCCGTGAGCGCGAAGACCTCGCGCGGCGCTTCGCCGAGCAGTGCGATCAGGCGGTTGCCATGAACCGGGCCGAGCGTGGCGATCAGGTCGTCGGGCATCACCCAGAGACCGGCATTGACGAAGCCCGAGTTGCGGCCGGATGCGCCGAAGCCGATCTCGACCGCCTCCAGAACCATGACCTTCTTGCCGCCCCTGGCGAGATGGAGCGCCGCCGAGAGCCCGGTATAGCCGGCGCCGACGATGGCGACGTCGGCGGATGCGGCTTCGCCCAGGACCGTGGTCGGCGGGGCAGGAGGGGCTGAGAGTTCCCAGAGCCCGTGCGAACGCTTGTCCCCCAGCATTGAATCGGCTCCGCTCTGTCAGGTCCGTGAATGGCTTGGTGCAGGCGCAACATTGTGCAGGCGCGGAGGGCGCCCGCAGATGTCAGGCCTTCGCTTCGTCGTCGGGGTGGCCCATCTCGCAGAACTTGCCGCCGAGATAGCGGCCCGTCGGAGACTTGGGGTCGAGAGCCGGCGCATTCGCCTCGACCTTGCCGCGAAACGGCTCCGAGCTGTCCTGCGGGTGATAGCCGAGATGGTTGGCGCCGCTATTGTCGACCGCCTTCACCGTGTTGTCCGAGGTGCCGAAGGAGATGGTGTGGCCGACGAAAGGCGCCGTCAGCGAGGCTTCGACGAGGCGCACGCAGTCGGCGAAGGAGAGATAGGACCACAGCATCCGCCGGTCGACGGGCTCGGGGAAGGACGAGAAGATGCGCAGGCACGCCGTCTCGATGCCGAACTTGTCCCAATAGAGCCGGCTCAGGCTTTCCACGAAGGTCTTGCCGACGCCGTAGAGGCAGTCAGGCCGAACCGGCGCATCGACCGATATCTGCGCGCCGATCTCATGGAAGCCGATCGCATGGACGGATGAGGCATAGACGACGCGTTTGATCCCGTGTTTCCGGGCGCCCTCATAGATGTGGTAGGAGGCGCGAATGCTGGAATCGAGGATGGTCTGCCAGTCCCGCTCGGTCGGCGCGCCGCCGAAATGGACGATGGCATCGCAACCCTCGGTCGCCGCGATCGTCGCCTCCATATCCGCAAGATCGAAGATCGCCTGTTCCTCATGGGAGGCAAGCGGGCCGAGCGGCTCGCGATCGGCGACACGGATCGTCCCGGCGAGATGCGCAAGCCCGGTGCGAAGATGAGAGCCGAGGCGGCCGGCCGCGCCGGTGATCAGGATGCGGTCATAATGGGGCATGCGGTCCTCGCGTCGTCACAGGCTGACCGCCGCACCAGGCCAGCGCGGCGGCGATGGGGAGAATCGGCGTTCCGGATCTCGTGGCACGGCGTCATCCGGGGGAGGGCAGTTCGCCGCGCTTCAGTCCGGCTTCGACCGCCGCGATCTCGGCGTCGCTGACGTCATATGCGGCCTTGGCCATCTCGGCCGAGACATAGCCGAGCGCAAGGTCGCGCAACACCGCGGCGCGGCTGCGCTCGGCGGCCGGGCCGTAACCGGCGCCACCGGGAAGCGACAGCATGACCTTGCGGCCCTCGGGAACGGCCTGACGCCCCTTGCCGGCCATGGCCCTGCCGTCGTCGAGGCGGATTTCGGTCGCGCCGCCATCGGCTCCGCCAAGGCGCCCGCGCGGCGGATGCTTCACGCGGTCGAACATCGCGGACATGTCGAAGACATGGCCCTCGACCGCGCCGACCTCCATGAACTGGCCGAGCCCGCCGCGAAAGCGGCCGGCGCCGCCGGAATCGGGCCGCAATTCCTTGCGCCAGATGATGATCGGGCCGGCATGCTCGGTTGCCTCGATCGGCATGGTCATGACGCCTGAGGGGAAGGCGGTGGTGTTCATGCCGTCGAGCGTCGGGCGTGCGCCCGATCCGCCGCAATTGAACATCAAGACCTCGGCGCGCCTCGCCCCGGAAAGACGCGCCGCCTCCGAGGCCGGACGCAGCGAGACCTGGAAATTGCAGAGCGGTCCTGCGCCTTCGGCTGGAACGGTCCTGGGCAGGAGCTTGTCGAGCGCATCATAGACCGTGTCGGGGATGAGATGGCCGATGACATGGCGCAGCGCGACGGGCGCCGGATGCAGCGCGTTGACGATGGTGTTCTCCGGAGCCGTGATGCGGAAGGGCTCGAGGGAGGCCGCATTATTGGGGATCTCGGGCGCAATCGCGCATTTCAAGGCATAGCAGGCATAGGCCTTGGAATAGACCATCGGGCAGTTGATGCCCTTGGGGTCGACGCCCGACGAGCCCGCGAAATCGACGCAAACCTCGTCGGCGCCGATCGTGACCTTGACCTTGAGCAGGATCGGCGTAGCGAAGCCGTCGCTGAGCATGGCGCCCTCGGCTGCGCCGGGCTTGAGCGCCGCGATCTTCTCCAGTGTCGCCCGTCGCGAGTTCTCGAGGATGAAATCGCCGACCTGCTCCAGTCCGTCGAGGGCGAATTCGTCGAGCATGCCGGTCAGCCGGCGATGGCCGACATCGTTGCAGGTCGCCAGCGCGAAGATGTCGCCGACGACCTGGTCGGGTTCGCGGATATTGCCGCGCACCAGCCTGACGAAGGGCTGGTCGACCTTGCCCTGGTCGGCGAATTTCATGATCGGGATATAGAGGCCTTCCTCATAGACCGAATTGGCGTCCGCCCCGAAGCCGCGGCCGCCGATATCGACGACATGGGCCGTGCAGGCGAAGAAGCCGACATGCCTCCCCCGGTAGAAGGAGGGCGTCACCACGGTGATGTCGTGCAGGTGCCCGGTCCCCATCCAGGGGTCGTTGGTGATGTAGATATCGCCTTCGAGGATGTTGCCGGGGCCGATCTCACGGATGAAATGCGCGACCGCGTCGGCCATGGCGTTGACATGGCCTGGCGTGCCGGTCACGGCCTGGGCCAGCATCAGCCCGGCCCGGTTGTAGACGCCGGCCGAGAGGTCGCCTGCCTCGCGCACCGAGGTCGAGAAGGCCGTGCGGATCAGGGCCTGGGCCTGCTCCTCGACGATCGAGATCAGGCGGTTCCACATCACCTGCAGCGAGACGGTGGAGAGCGTCATCATGGTCAGGCCTCGATCATGTCGGCGAGACGGGCTTCCACCGCGTCGGTGCTCTGCTTGAAGACTTCGATGCAACCATCCGAGCGGCAGGTCGCCGCGCAGCCGGCCGGCACGATGATCGTGGTTTCATCCTCGACGATGACGCAGGGGCCGGCCACGAGCCGGCCGATTGCGACCTCCGAGCGCGCGAACACGCCGGCCGTCACCCGAACGCCGAGCGCAGGGTCGAAGACCTCGCGCTGTGCGGTCGCCGTCAGCGGCGCCAGGGCGCCCAGCCCCTCGGCCCGCACCGGCACCGTCTTCGCCGTGCTCGCATTCACCGCCCAGACGGTGATCTCTATGTCCAGACCTTGGACGGTCCTTGAGAACAGCTTGGCGTATTCGGCCTCGAACAGGTCGCGATAGGCATCGATCGTCGGTGCGGCCCGGCTGACATCGATCGGGATTTCCCAGCCTTGGCCGACATAGCGCATATAGACCTTGGTCTCGACGCTGAGCGGCGCCTGCGCGTCGCAGGAGCGGACGAAGCTCGTAGCCTCGCTTTCGAGTTCTGCGAGCAGGCCGCGCACCAGCGAGGCGTCGAAATCCGCCAGGCGCATATAGACGCTGCGCGTCGCCTCGAAGCTGAACGGCGCCCGCAGGAAGCCGATGGCCGAGCCGACACCGGCCCCGGGCGGCACCAGCAGGCGCGCAATGCCGAGCTTCTCGCAGAGCCGTCCGGCATGGAGCGGCGCCGCGCCGCCGAAGGCGATCATTGTATAGCCGGAGAGATCATCGCCATTCTCGACGGCGTGGACGCGGGCGGCATTCGCCATGTTCTCGTCGACGACCTCGACGATGCCGAAGGCGGCGGTTTCGCCGCTCATCCCGAGCCGTTCGCCGATCGCAGCCGTCACGGCTGTGCGCGAGGCGGCTGTGTCCAGCTCCATGCTGCCGCCGGCGAAATTGGCAGGGTCGATCTTGCCGAGCAGGAGGTCGGCATCGGTCACGGCGGGCCGTGTGCCGCCGCGGCCATAGCAGGCGGGGCCGGGCTCCGAGCCGGCGCTCTCCGGCCCGACGCGGATCTGGCGCATCGAATCGACCTGGGCGAGCGAGCCGCCGCCAGCGCCGATCTCGACCATGTCGATCACCGGGATCGAGATCGGCATGCCCGAGCCCTTCTTGAAGCGGTAGCTCCGTGCCACCTCGAAGACCCGGCTCGTCTTCGGTGTCTGGTTCTTGATCAGGCAGATCTTGGCCGTCGTCCCACCCATGTCGAAGGAGAGCACCCGGTCGAGGCCGAAGCGCGCGGCGACATCGGCGGCATAGATCGCGCCGCCGGCCGGGCCGGATTCGACGAGGCGAACCGGGAACTCCGCCGCCCCTTCGAGCGACATGATGCCGCCGCCGGAATGCATCAGGAATATCGGGCAGTCCGCACCTTCGCCAGCCAGTCTTGCGGCCAGGCTGGCGAGATAGCGCTTCATCATCGGCTTGACATAGGCATTGGCCACCACCGTGTTGAAGCGCTCGTATTCGCGCATCTGCGGCGACACCTCCGACGAGATCGAGACCGCAAGACCCGGCATCCGCTCCAGCAGCACCTCGCGGACCAGCCGCTCATGGCTGGGGTCGAGATAGGAATGGATCAGCCCGACCGCGACGCTCTCATAGCCCGCTTCTGCGATCTGCTCGGCCAGCGCGACGATATCCGTGCGCCGGAGCGGGATCAGCGTCTTGCCGCTGGCCGCGACGCGCTCGCGCAGCGTGTAGCGCCGGTTGCGCGGCAGCAGGGGCTGGGGCAGCGTCAGGTTGAGGTCGTATTGCTCGAACCGGCTTTCGGTCCGCATCTCGATCACGTCGCGAAAACCTTCGGTCGTGATCAGCGCCGTCTTCGCGCCGCGGCGTTCGATCAGAGCGTTGGTCGCAAGCGTCGTGCCGTGGATGATCCGGCCGATGGCGGCGGGCGTCACGCCCGCCTTGGCGCAGACGCGGTGCATGCCCTCGATGATGGCGCGCTCGGGTGCGTCATAGGTGGTCAGCACCTTGGCGGAGTAACTTTCGCCCCCGATTTCCAGCACGACATCCGTGAAAGTGCCGCCAATATCGGCGCCCAGATTGCCTTGGGAGGATGCAGCGCCCCTCATCGAAACCACCTTTCAGTGCAAGGAGATGCCCGGCGCTGCGGGAGAGCCGAACCTCCAAAAAGATGGCCGCGATCGATGATCACGTCTAATTATTTGATTGTCTCGTGATGATAGAAAATATTGATCCTGTGGCGCGGTCCCAGGCGGCGCAGACCGGGGTTCTCGATGCAGATCACGCTCAAGCAGATCGAAACCTTCGTCCGGCTGGCCTCGCTCAGGAATTTCCGCCGCGTCGCCGAACAGATGAACACGACGCAGCCGAATATTTCGGCGCGGATATCGGCGCTCGAGACGGTCCTGAACCTGCGCCTGTTCGAACGCGATGCCGGATCGGTCGTGCTGACGGATCAAGGCAAGAGCGTGCTTCCGCTCGCGGCGCGGGCGCTCGAGGCGACCGAGGCGCTGCTCCAGGCGGGCGATGCGGCGAGCCGGCAATCCATCCTGAAGCTCGGCGTCGCGGAAACCGTGGCCCAGACCTGGCTGCATCGCTTCCTGCGCGAGATGGCCGTGCGCTTTCCCGAGGTCGTGGTCGAGCTGAGTGTCGACCTGACCTTCAATCTCCAGCGCAACCTCATGGACGGCTCACTCGACATTGCCTTCCTCAACGGGCCGATCTCCGACCTTTCTGTCACCAATCTGCCGCTGGGGACGGTGGCGCTGCCCTGGGTCGCTGCCCCCCGGTTTGCCGCAGCCTTGCCCGACCCCGTCGGGGCCGATGACCTCGCCCGGTTTCCGATCCTGACCCATGCCAAGAACACGCGGCCCTATGCGGAGGTCGTCGACTACTTCAAGCGCAACAGCAGCCGGCTCAGCCGCCCGGTCTCGTCGAGTAATCTGGCGGCCTGCCTGAACATGACGCTGGATGGCCTCGGCATCGCGACCTTGCCGTCGCCGCTGGTCGAGCGCTTCGTCGAATCCGGCGAACTCGTCGCCCTCAACTGCGATTGGGTGCCGACCCCGATGAGTTTCACCGCATCCTATGTGACGATGCCGGCGCGGCCGATCGTCGAGGCCGCGGCGGAACTCGCCGTCGCGGTCGCCGACTGGAAGCCGAACGCGGCCTGACCGGTTGATCGTCAATGCTGAGACCAGGTCGGCTGCGCCCGTGCGATGAACGAACTCCGGCGTCGCGCGTTGTCCACCGGCGCGAGCGTTCGGGAGGCATGATGGACGAGGGGAAGCAGGAACTCCGGCGGGCATTCAAGCACATCGAGCGGGAGGTTCCAGAGCGGTTCTCAGCAACATTGCGTTGGCTGCGGCACCCGGCCTCGCGTTGGGTTCGACTGCCCGTGGGGCTTCTCCTGATCGTCGGCGGCATCTTTTCGATCTTACCCGCGCTCGGGCTTTGGATGCTGCCTCTTGGCCTGTTGCTGATCGCCGCAGACTTCCCGCCATTGAGAAAGCCGATGGCGCGCTTTGCTCTTGCCACCGTGAATCTATGGATCAGGCTGCGGGCGTGGTGGCAACGACGACGCAATCACGCTCCCTGATGCGGGCCGGGACGTTGCGCCCCGATTTCGGCAGGCGGTCGAGGCTGACTTCACACGGTCGTTGCTGGGGCGACGCGCCGCGAGTCTGCACTGGCGTCTCGGACGCGAGCCAGGAACCAGCCGACATCCATAATGGTCCCCGTGACGTTTCCGCAGTCAGCGGAAACGTCGAGTGATCGCACAAATCCAGCGATGCGCGGCCAGCGTCCGAACGTCATGTGGCGATCGAACGACGCTTCAGGTCGCTACCGAAAGAACGCGAGGAGGATGATGAGCGGAAGAGGAATGCCGAGCATCCAAAGCAAAATACCGCGACCCATGATGATCTCTCCCGGTGGAGGCCTTTGAACCCGCACCCACAGAGAGTGTTCCGGAAGGGTCGCTGACCGGCGGACGTTTGGCGACTGCCGACGCGGAAAAGGCCTACTCCCTGCGATGCGCTAGAGGGGTCGGCCCAATAGCTTCGCGACCGCGGCCGAGCGTGAGCCCGCCTTTGCAACGGCCATCTTCAATTGCTCAAGGCTCACGCCCCATTTTTGGGTCCAGTATTTGACGTCGTGAGGTTCATTCAGATTGATGCGGGCGCGGTCTTGCGCGTCGCGGTTGGTAAGATCGTCCGGCATGGTAACCTCCTTGGAGCCCCATGGAACCGCAATGTCGCAACGATGTTCCTCAGCGACGAACGCTTCCTGTGGCGTTCTGGCTCGGCCTTGCGGCTGAAGCGCACTCGTACGCAAGGGCGCCTCGCTCTGGTGCGGTAACGAGCGACTGGGCGTGATTCTGCGCGGGCTGTAATGGACTCGCGGATTCTTGATGGATCAGCCGGTGGGAACAAAGGACTTGAACAGCGGTTCCCCTTTCGTGGAGACGACTGCGCCGGCCATCGGATCGTCGATCGAATTGTTGGCCAGACAATCCGAAGAAGGGAGGGACTCTCTTCTGACACATCTTTCGAGTATCGAATGAAAGCTCGATCAAGCGTTCACTATTAGGATATGCGCACGAGGTAGGTAGACGTTTTCATGGATACACCGTCTGAAACCTATCGGCTTGCGCTTCCCTGGTACAAGCAGTCGGATTTCGATGAACTCTGGGCGCTTGCGGAAGACCGAGCAGTTTTGCCGCGGTCCTACTCCGAGTGGCACCAGCGTGCTTCGGGCGTCTATTCCCGGTTCTTGAACGCGGGAATGGCAATCCAGATCGTGACGGTTCGGCGCACCCCGCTCCTGAAATGGCTCTCGGATCATGGGCTGCGCAACACGTCGGCAGCGCGACGGCTCTATGTCGAGGATTGCGCCGTCGCACGSGCGAGACTGGTCCAGGGATCAGCCATGGCGTGGGTTACGCTCTCGGACCAGTGACCGTCTCGAGATCGACTGAGACCGCGTTCCGACCGGCCCTTTGGTGTGCTAGATGGAGGACGACGTCATGGTGAAAGACGGACACGGAAACCCTCTTCCCCCCGAGCAGGATTTTACATCCCGAACCGATGCCCGCCCGTCCGAGGAGGGACTGGCGGACGGGACATCTGACCTGATCACACGGACGGCGCAGAATCATGGGGTCGCCGTCGACGCTGTGGAGGCGGCGTTGGCAGCGCTTCGTCGAGGTCGGGGGACGATGGCCCAGTTTTCTCACCCTGCCTTCGGCGGCATGGCCCAATGGTCGACCGGCGGAATGAGCATGATCGGTGACATGTTCAATACTGCGACCAAGGCGAAATTCGACGGTGTTCTTGGGGATCTGGCGGACGCGCTTCGGCGCGGCGAAGGCGCGATGGAAGCGCCACATGCCGCAAACGAAGCCGAGGCGCGGAAAGACCGGGAATCCAGGAGCTGGCCAGCAGAATTTGGGGACGCGGCAACGGCTGGTAGCCAAAACGACATGCGGTATGCGTTCTTCCCGACAGCGCGGCGCCTGGTCATCGATGATGGAACTAGGYGAACGGTCTACGACACCGGCGAACACGTCATTTCCGGGGTTTCGCAACAACAGAGTTTCGACCGGACGCTGACCTTTCACAGCCAGCTCGGGGCGGTGAATCCAGGGGATCTCCCGGTCGTTCCTTAGCGCGGCAGCGACCGATCGCTGACGAGGGGACGGGAGTGGTGCGCCGTTCAAAAACAATGCTGCAGTGCGGGATCATTTCGAGCCGTGAACGGTTGGGCTCTCATGCGCAGTTGAAAGCGCCCGGCAGGGGATCTGCGCGTGAGAAATCCTTTTCGATCGCTGTTGAGAGCAACGCGCGCCGCAAACAGGAGCGCGGCCCGCTCAACTGCCCTCATCCGAAAGCTGACAAAGCTGCCGAAGCCGGCACGCGCCAAGAAGACCACCAAAACGGCCAAACGGAGCGCGGTTCCGCCGCGCAGACCCGCGGCGGGCAGTTTCATCAGCGATCGATTCAGTGGAGCCAAGGGCACACTGCGCTACAAGCTCTACACGCCCATTGGCTCAACCCGCAGGCGCTTGCCCCTGTTGGTCATGCTCCATGGTTGCACTCAATCGGCTTCGGACTTCGCGTCCGGAACAGGCATGAACGATGTCGCGGACGAACTCGGCTTCCTCGTGCTGTATCCCGAGCAGGCGGCGTCGGCCAATATGGCACGCTGCTGGAACTGGCATCGGCCTGCCAATCAAAAGCGGGGCTCCGGCGAACCCGCGATGATCGCGGCGCTGACGCGAAACGTGCTCACCCTCTGCAAGGGTAACCCCACGCGCGTGTATATTGCGGGCATCTCCGCGGGAGGCGCGGCAGCGGCGATCGCTGGCGCGGCGTATCCCGATCTCTATGCCGCGGTAGGCGTCCATTCCGGCCTCTCGGGCGAGGCCGTCAGCGGCCTGACGCAAGCCCGCCTGGCCATGCGGCAGGGGCCAGGATCAAATCCTCCGGCTCCGACCGGACAGATCGCCCAGCCGCCTCCGACGATCCTCTTTCACGGCGATCGCGACACGACGGTACATCCGGCGAATGCGGACGGCTTTGTCCATCGATTGCGACAGTCCTGCGGATCGACGCTTGCGGTCGAGACCCGCACCGGACGATCTGATCGAGGGCGTGATTTCACCCGAACAAGCTACCGTCCCCTTGGCGGCGATGTCCTGCTGGAGACATGGCTTGTCCATGGTACTGGACACGCCTGGTCCGGCGGCAAAGTCTTTGGGGCGCTTACGGACAGTGCCGGACCCGACGCCTCCAAGGAGATGGCGCGCTTCTTCCTCGTTCGAAGGCTAAAGATCAAGACGGCGCTACGTGCACCCGAGGCCCGACGACCAACCGCTTCCAAAGGGAAGAGCTTCAGTCCGGCTTGAGGCCTGATACGCGTCCTGACGCAGGTCCGTCGGCGCAGCCGGGAAGCGGACCTCTGTCATGGTCGGGCTGGCATGCCACCAAACCCGTCCACTCGCAGAATCCCGAGTGTTCCACCGCCATCGCAAGGTCCATCGCCACCGCAATCAGTTCTTCTTCACGGGACGCCCAGGGTCGAGGGCGCTCGGTGAACTGGAGGGCTTTGGATCGCCCTTTGCTGGCGCAACGACATTCGCGTCCGCCGCCGGCTTCGCCCGATCGTCCGTGGGTATGCCTGTCCCCGGCCGTGGGCGGCTATCGCTTGTCCTGCCGGGCTGTCCGGTCGGCTTGTCTTGATCTGCCTTCGCCATGTCGACCTCCGTTGCGGTCCAGCGTTCGGTCCGCTCACCCAAGAGTTCCATGCTCGCCCGATATATGACGCCGCCATCGTCCCGGCGGACGCTGACCACGAACAACCGACAGTCGCCGTTTGGCATCACCGCGCGGGCCATGTCGGGCAAGGCGTCCAAAGCCGACAGCCGCGCTTCTCCGTCGCTGGCAAGTTCGATTCCGTCCTCGTCGATATCGACGAAGTCGCCATCCGTGCTGTCGAAGAAATAACGGCTCATGCTCCGCTCCTGGCGAAGGAGAGATGGGCGGGCTCCTGTTTGAGAACGTGCCAGAACACTGCCCGTTCCCGGTCGGGGGGAAGGGAATGCGAATTTTGTTAGGGCGCTCCCGCCTTTTCCGCGGAGTGGGCCGCTCGGCGAGGGCGTTGGGTCAGGGGATCAGCGCGTCGCGGAGCAGGCTTGCCGCGAGCGCCAGCATCATCGCGCCGATGCCGAGGTCGAGAACGCGCCAGGAGGCGGGCCGGGACAGGAGCGGGGCGAGGAAGCGCGCGCCGAAGCCAAGCGAAGCGAACCAGGCAAAGCTGGCAATCGCCGCGCCGGCCATGAACGGAGGCCGCTCGATCGGCGGAAGGCTCGTCCCGACGGCCCCCATGAGCATGACCGTGTCGATATAGACGTGAGGGTTGAGGAAGGTGAAGGCGGCGGTGCCGGCCAGCGCTGCGCCGAGCGTCATGCCGCCTTGTTGCTCGACAAGGAGGACGGAAGGGTTGGCGGCCCGCCTGAGCGCCGAAACGCCGTACCAGCTGAGAAAGGCCGCGCCACCCAGGCTGAGGCCGAGCGACAGGCCGGGAATGAGGGCGAGTGCGCTGCCGAGGCCGCTGACGCCTGCCACGATCAGCGCAGCGTCGGCCGCCGCGCAGAACAGGACGATAGGCCAGACATGCTCCCGTTTGAGCCCCTGGCGCAGCACGAACATGTTCTGGGCGCCGATGGCCATGATCAGGCCGGCGGAAAGGGCAAAACCCTTGGCGAAGGCGGGCAAAAGAGAGGGCATGAGAGAGCTGGTCATGCCGGCCTTGATGCGCGCGACTGCCGATGTAGTCTAGCTAAAGAAGCTAATCATGAATTAGGCAAGTTAATGCTGGACTATGCGTCCCTGGCGGCCGTCGCTGCCGTCGCCCGCGAGGGCAGTTTCGAGAAGGCCGCAGTGGCGCTCGGCGTCACGCCATCGGCTGTGTCTCAGCGTGTGAAGGGGTTGGAGGAACGGCTCGGCGCGATCCTGCTGACAAGGGGCGTTCCCTGTCGCCCGACCGAGATCGGCGCCAAGCTCTGCGCCCATGTCGAGCAGGTTCGGCTGCTCGAAGGCGAAGTCGTCCATGATCTGCCGGGACTGGCGGTTCAGGAGCCCGGCGCGACCACGGTCAGGGTCGCCGTCAATGCCGACAGCGTCAGCACCTGGTTTCCCCGGGCGGCGGCACAGTTCGCGGCGCAGACCGGTGCGATGCTCGACCTCGTCATGGATGATGAGGCCCATACGGCCGAGCGGCTACGCACGGGAGAGGTTCTGGCGGCTGTGACGGCCGATCCCGCCCCCGTTCCCGGTTGCAAGATCTATCCGCTCGGCGCCATCGACTATGTGGCGACGGCCAGCCCCGGCTTCATCAGCCGGTTCTTTCCCGACGGCGTCGATGCCGCGAGCCTTCAGGAAGCGCCGATGCTGCGCTTCGACCGTCGCGACGAGTTGCAGGCGCGCTGGGTGCGGCAGTCCTGGGGGACGCCGGTTTCGCCCCCCGTCCATTGGATACCCTCGACCCAGGGCATGCTGGACATGACGCTGGCCGGGTTGGGCTGGTCGATGACGCCGCTGCCGCTGGCAACGCCGCATCTCGATGCCGGTCGCCTGGTGGAGCTGCCGCCGCATCGGCCTATCTCCGTCACGCTGTACTGGCAGCGCACGCGCCTGGCCGCGCGACTGCTCGACCGGCTGACGCATTGCGTCCGGTCGATCAGCGCGCTCGAACTGGCCAGGGCCGGAAACGAAGGACGCGGGCCGGGCAGCTGCCCCGCCGAACGGCCCTAAAGCATCGGCCCGAAAAGTGGATCGCGGTTTTCGGTAAAGCCGATGCAAACACGGCATGATGATCCGACCGGCCGGCGGCGTTCGCGGCCTATCCCTCGATCAGGCCTGAGCGCATCAGCTTCTCATAGGCGGTGATGACATGCTCGGGGACGGGGTTCACGCCGTCCTCGCCATAGGCATAGCGCCGGCTGAGATAGCCGCGTGCACCCATCAGGATATGGACGATGACCTCCAGCTCTTCGTCGCTGTAGTCGCCGATCTTGCCGGGGCCGCGTGCGCGCTTGAGCAGCCGCACATAGGCCGCGGAGATATTGTCGAGATGCTGCTGGTAGCCGAGCGGCGCGAAAACCTCGGCCTCGTTCAGGATGCGCAGGAATTCAGGTGTATCCTGCAGGAATTCGAAGAAGGCGCGAAAGCGGGCGACCTCCTTCTCGAGCTCGGAGGCTGACGCCTCGATCTTCTCGCGGATGAAGTCGACCATGTGCTGGCCGATGACCGGCAGCAATTGCTCGAGCAGTTCCTGCCGGTTCTCGAAATGATTGTAGAAGGTTCCCTGCGCCACGCCCGCCAGGTCCGTGATGCGGGCCACCGAGGCCTCGGCATAGCCGTATTTGCCGACGACCTTCGCCGCGGCGCCGAACAGGCGGCGTTTGACGTCGTCATTCTTCTCGCTGCGGGTCAGCTTCGGGCGTTTTGCGCTGCTGCTCGCACGGGCTTGTGTCGTCATGCGGTCTCGTATCCGGGGCTCTTGGGCTGACGTGTGATCAAACTCGCAGATCGGGCTAGGATCGCAACTCGTCGCGGAGGACCCGCTTCAGGATCTTGCCCGATGGATTGCGCGGCAGGCTTTCCCGCAGGATCAGCTGGCGCGGGGCCTTGAAGGCGGCGAGCCGGCTGCGGCAATGGGCGGCGAGCGCATCGAGGGTGAGGGCGCTGCCGGGCTCGAGAACGACGAAGGCAACCGGCCTTTCGCCCCAGCGTTCGTCGGGCGCGYCGATCACCGCGACCTCGCGCACCTGCGGCAGCTCGAAGATGGCGCGCTCGACCTCCGAGGAGGCGATATTCTCGCCGCCGGAGATGATCATGTCCTTCATGCGGTCGGTCAGATAGAGGAAGCCGTCCGGGTCGAGATAGCCCATGTCGCCGCTGCGGAACCAGTCGCCGTAGAACGCGGCTTCGGTCTTGGCCGCATCGTTCCAGTAGCCGCTGGTGATCTTGGCGCCGCGCAGGCAGATCTCTCCGGTCGCGCCCGGCGGCAGGACCCTGCCGGCCTCGTCCCTGATCTGGATTTCGACATGGGCAAGCGCCCGGCCGACAGAGCCGATCTTCTCGATCTCGCGACCTGCCTCCATCAGCGTATCGCCGCTGCAGGTCTCCGTCAGGCCGTAGGCGTCGATATAGCGGGCATTGGGGAAGGCGGCGCTGAAGCTGCGGATGCGCGCCTCGGGCGTGCGCTCGCCACCGCCGATGACCCAGCGCAGGCTGGACAGATCCTGGCCTACCTCTTCCGTGGCTGCGAGCATCGCGCTCATCATCACGGGGGCGAGCCAGGCGCAGTTCAACCGTTCCCTGCCAATCGCCTGGAGCGCGGCAACCGGCGAGAACTCGCGCTGGATGCACAGGATGCCGCCGACCCAGAGCACGGCCAGGCCGGGCAGGTCGAAGGCTCCGACATGGTAGAGCGGCCCGACGACGAGAAGCCGGTCCTCCCGGGTGAGGCCAAGCGCCACGATATGGTCGCTGCATTTCCAGTAGAAATTCTCGTAGCTGTGCATCACGCCCTTGGGGCGGTCGGTGGTCCCCGACGTGTACATCAGCCGAAACAGGTCGGACGGCTTGCGCGGCACCGGATCGGCAGGCGCAGCCCCGGAGCCGAGCCGCGTGCTGTCGGCGCGCGCTGCCGCATCGACCAGGACGACCGGGCCGGCCTCGCGGGCCGAGGCTGCAAGCTCCTCATCGGCGATCAGCAGCCTGGCGCCGGAATCCTCGACGATGTAGCGCACCTCGTCGGCGGAGAGGCGGAAATTGATCGGCAGGAAGACGGCKCCGAGATGCCCGACCGCGATCGCCAGCTCGACGAAGGCGGCGCTGTTCTTCATCAGCACGGCAACGACATCGCCCGCCACGATGCCGCGCGCGGCAATCCAGCCGGCGCTCCGCGCGACCCGCCCGGCAAGCGCGCCATAGGAGATGCGGGCCTCGTCGAAGATGACAGCGGTACGGTCCGGCGTCCGGCTCGCGTGGTAGCGGACGAAGCTCGAGAGATTGATCATTCCACCCTCTTGGCAAAGCTCGCGAGGCCTCGCCATCTCCTTTTTCTGATTTATGACTCGTAATTCATTTTTCTCTTGACGTCACCCCGGCGGCTGCCGAATATCGCTGCAAGAAGCGCGTGCCGCACAGCGGCGCCGACAAGATGCCGCCTTCCGGATCAACCCGGAAAGGAAACGGCCAAAGGCCCCAGGGAGAAGCGTGATGACCAAAACACCGTCCTTGCCGATGAATCGGCGCGCCGTTCTGGCGCTGACGGCCGGAGCCGCCGGCGTGATGGCCGCGCCCTGGGTCGCCCGCGCCCAGGCCAAGGCCGTCAAGGTGGGCATGCCGACCATTTTGTCGGGGCGCGTCGCCCAGCTCGGCACATCCTCGCGCAATGCCGCGCAGATGGAGGTCGAGAAGGCCAATGCCGCCGGCGGGCTTGCCGGCCGGCCGATCGAGCTCGTGGTGCGCGACACCAAGGGGCAGCCGCAGGAGGCCGCCCGCGTCGCCCGCGAACTGGTCAATTCCGACGGCTGCGAGATCCTGATCGACGCGGAAGCCTYGACCGGCGCCTTCGCCGTCCATGAGGTGGCGCGCGATCTCGGCGTTCTCTGCATTCACAGCAATTCCGAAACCTCGTCCCTGACGGCCGATCCCAAGCTCAAACTGCCGAACGCCTTCCGTTGCGCGCGCCAGGGCATCCATGATTCCGTCGCGGGCGGAACCTATGCGGCCGAGATCGTCAATGCCAAGGGGCTGACGCGCTGGGCGACCTGCTCGCCGGACTACGCCTACGGCCGCGATACGACCGCCGAATTCGTGATGTATCTCAAGCGTTTCGCGCCCAAGGCCGAGGTCGTCGCGGAATCCTGGCCGAAGATCTTCCAGCCCGACTATACCGAGTCGATCACCAAGCTGCTGCAGGCCAAGCCGCAGGCGCTCTATTCCTGCCTCTGGGGCGGCGACCTGACCTCCTTCATCGACCAGGCCGGCATCTATGCGCTCTTCGCGCAGATGCAGTTCTTCGCGGTCAACATGGCCGATTACACGGCGCTGACCACGGTCAAGAACCTGCCGCCCGGCATCCATTCCGGCAATCGCTACATCAAGACCTTCCCGGCGACGCCCCAGAACGCCGCTTGGGGCGACGCCTATCGCGCGAAATATGGCGAGTACCCGACCAACTGGGCCTGGCAGAACGCCTTGGCGGTCAATTTCCTCGCCGCTGCCGCGAAGAAGGCGAATTCGGCCGACGGCAAGAAGCTGGCCGAGGTCCTGCGCGGCTTGACGATCGAGTCGCCCTTTGGCGCCGAGGGCAAGGTCACGATGCGGGCCGACGACCAGACGCTCGTCGACTATGCCGTCGGCTGGGGCACGACGATCGCCAAGGAGCCCTATGTTCCCGAGATGAAGAGCGTGTCCTGGCAGCGCATCTTCGAGCTCGAGGCCGAGTGGAAGAAGGACAAGGGCTTCGTCTGAAGCCCGTCCTGATCCGTCGGGGTCGACCCGACGCCTGCGTCCCATCAGATCCGGCCGCGCCCTGGCGCGCGGCCCGGCCCATTTCCTCCCGGCGAGCGCGCGATGGACCTCAACGCCCTGACGGACTGCCTGTCCTCGTCATCCTGCCTCGTGACGCAGGCGACGAGCGGCTTCATTATCGGGATGCTGCTCTTCCTCGTCGCGGTCGGGCTGACGCTGATCTTCGGCGTGATGAAGATCGTGAACTTCAGCCATGGCGCCTTCTACATGATCGGCGCCTATCTCGCGATGACGGTGTTCCAGGCGACGCAGAGCTATGCGCTCGCACTGCTCGGTGCCGCGGTCGGGACCTGCCTGATCGGGATCGTCATCGAGCGCTTCTTCATGCAGCGCATCTATGGCGGCAACGTCCTGATGCAGCTGCTCGTCTGCTACGCGCTGGTGCTGATCCTCGACGATCTCGTGCGGATCGTCTGGGGGCCGGAATTCCGCGCCATGGGCATGCCGCCGGCCTTCCAGGTGCCGCCGCTCTTCATCATGGGCGGGGTCGTTCCGCCCTTCTATCTGTTCCTGATCGCCGCGGCGCTGCTGATGGCGGGGGTGCTCGGCCTGGCCATCGCGAAGACGAGGATCGGCAAGACGATCCGTGCGGCTGCTCACAACCCGGCGATGGTCTCCGTGCTGGGCATCAATACCGGCCTGCTCTTCACGGCCCTGTTTGCRCTCGGCTGCCTGCTCGCGGGTCTCGCCGGCGGGCTTGCTGCGCCGGTCCGTTCGCTGACGCCGGGCGTGGGCTTCTCGATCCTGATCGAGTCCTTCATCGTCACCGTGATCGGCGGCATGGGCTCGATCATGGGCGCGCTGGTCGGCGCGATCCTGATCGGGCTGATCAGGGCCTTTGGCGCGCTCGGCTTTCCGCTCTTCACCGAGGCTCTGATGTATCTTTGCATGGCGCTCGTCCTCATCGTGAAGCCGACCGGCCTGTTCGGACGCGAGGCGGCCTGAGATGACCCGCCCAGCCCTTCGCGACGCCGCGCTCGCCCTTGCCGGTTTCCTCGTCCTGGCCATCCTGCCGCTCATCACCAGCAGCAGCGCGCTGATCGATTTCGTCATCCGCTGCGCCGCGCTCGGCCTGTTTGCGACCTCGCTCAACCTGCTCGTCGGCTATGGCGGCATGGTCTCCTTCGGCCATGGCCTGTTCTTCGGCATGGGCGCCTACAGCTTCGGCATCCTGATGCAGCGCACCGGCATGCCGATCCCGCTCGCCGTCCTGCTGACGCTCTGCATCTCGGCGCTGGTCGCGCTCGTCGTCGGCGCGATCTRCGTGCGGCTGAAGGAGATCTATTTCGCCTTCGTGACGCTGGCCTTCCAGATGCTGATCCACAGCATGATCATCGCCTGGGTGCCGGTCACCGGTGGCGACCAGGGCCTGCGCGGCGGCATCCCGCGCCCGGCCTTCCTCGGCATCAACCTCTCCGACCAGAAGCAGCTCTATCTGTTCAGCGCCGCGCTGCTGGTGCTCGGGCTCCTGGCGATGCGGCACATCGTGTCCTCGCCCTTCGGCTATGCGCTGCGCATGGTCCGCGACAACGCCACCCGCGCTGGCTTTCTCGGCATCAATGTCTATCGCACGAGGCTGACCGCCTTCGTTCTCGCCGGCGCCTTCGCCAGCCTCGGCGGCGTGATCATGAGTCTGTTCGTCTCGGGCGCCTATCCCGAGTTCGCCTTCTGGACGATGTCGGGCGAGGCCGTCTTCATCGTCATGCTCGGCGGCACGGCAAACTTCCTCGGGCCGCTGGTCGGAACCGGAATCCTGCTGCTGCTGAACGATTTCGTCACGCGCACGGCCGAGCATCACGGGCTCGTGCTCGGCTCGGTCATCCTGCTCTTCGCGCTCGGCCTGCGCAAAGGCCTGCTGGATTTCGTGATGGAATGGCTGGCGGCGCGGCGCACGCGCGGTGCCGCCACGCCTGCTCCCGTCGCAGTGAAGGGGACGTCGACATGACCGAGAAGACCATCGCCGTCGTCACCGGGGGCGCAAGTGGCATCGGCGCCGCCTGCTGCCGCGAACTGGCCAAGCGCGGCGCCCGGATCGTGATCCTAGACCGCGACCTGGCGCTGGCGGAAAGCGTCGCCGCCGAGCTCGGCGGCCACGCCGTCCAGGGCGATGTCGGCGACGAGGAGGGGCTGCGGCGCGTGGCGGCGCGGATCGAGGCCGAGATCGGCCCGGTCGGCATTCTTGTCAACAGCGCCGGCGTGCTGCAGCCGCCCCTGCGGCCGACCGAGCTGCCGATGGCGGTCTGGGACCATGTCATCCATATCGACCAGCGCGGGACCTATCTGGCCTGCGTCGTCTTCGGGGCGGCGATGCTGACGCGTCGCGCCGGCAGCATCGTCAACATCGCCTCGATCACCGGCTCGCGCTCGGTCCCGCTTCACGCCTATGCGCCGGCCAAGGCCGCCGTCATCGCGATCACGCGCGGGCTCGCCGCCGAATGGGGACCAGCCCAGGTCCGCGTCAACAGCGTCTCGCCGGGCTATACCCGCACGCCGGCATTGCAGGCCGCGATCGACAAGGGTGAGCGCGACATCACCAACCTCGTCGGCAGCGCAGCGCTCGGCCGCCTGGTCGAGCCTGACGAGGTCGCGCGCGTCGTCGCCTTCCTGGCCTCGCCCGACGCGTCCGCGATCACGGGCATCGACGTTCCCGTCGATTGCGGCTGGCTCGCGGGCACCTCCTGGCACAGCTATGGCGGCTTCCGCGATCCGGGGAACGGCAGCGATGCTTGAGATCCGCAATCTGGTGAAGGCCTTTGGCGGGGTGCGCGCGACCGACGACGTCACGCTGACCTTCGAGACCGCCTCGCTGACCGCGATCATCGGGCCGAACGGCGCGGGAAAGAGCACCTTCTTCAACCAGCTCTCGGGGGCGATCCGGCCCGATAGCGGCGAGATCCGGCTCGATGGCCAGAACCTCGTCGGATTGAGCATCGGTGAGATCGTCCGGCGCGGGGTCGGGCGGGCCTTCCAGGTCGCGAGCATCTTCCCGTCGCTGACGGTCGAGGAAACCCTGCTGGCCGCGGTCTCCGCGCATCACCGCCACGCGGGCCGCCTCGGCACGCGTTTCCCGCTCGCCTCGACGCGCGCCCATGCCGGCCATTGCGTCGCGATGGTCGGGCTTCACGACAAGCGCCACATCCTCTCGGCCAATCTCTCGCATGGCGACCAGAAGCTGCTCGATATCGCGCTTGCCCTGGTGCTCGAGCCGCGCGTGCTCCTGCTCGACGAGCCGACCGCCGGCATGGGCCCCGAGGAACGCTGGGGCGTCATCGACAAGGTCCATGAGCTCTGGGAACGGCAGAAGATGACCGTGGTCTTCATCGAGCACGACATGGACATCGTCTTCAAGATCGCCCCGTCGATCCGCGTCCTGAGCTATGGCCGGGTTCTGGCGGAAGGCACGCCGCAGCAGATCCGGACCAATCCGGCCGTGATCGAGGCCTATCTCGGCAGCGAGCATGAGGTGGCGGCATGAGCGGCGGTTCCGTCACCAGCCCTGCGGTCATCGCGCTGTCCGGCGTCGACGTCTTCTATGGGGCGAGCCAGATCCTGTTCGGTGTCGGCTTTTCCGTCGAGCAGGGCCAGACCATGGCGCTGCTCGGCCGCAACGGCGCCGGCAAGAGCACGACGATGAAGGCGATCGCCGGTCTTGCCCCGCCGCGGCGCGGCAGCGTGCGCCTGAACGGCGCCGAGACGACGCGCCAGAAACCGCATCGCATCGCCTGCGCCGGGCTCGGCTTCGTGCCCGAGGACAGGCAGGTCTTTCCGCAGCACAGCGTCGAGGACAACCTGCTGATCGCCGCGAAGAAGGGCCCCGATGGGCGGGACGAGTGGAACCTCGAACGCATCTACGAGGTGTTCCCGCTGCTCGTGCCCCTGCGCCAGCGCATGGCCGGGCGCCTCTCAGGCGGCGAGCAGCAGATGCTCGCGATCGCCCGCATGCTGATGGGCAACCCCTCGGTGCTGCTTCTGGACGAGCCCAGCGAAGGCCTCGCGCCCATCATCGTGCAGCGCATCGGCGAGCTGATCCGCACGCTGCGCCAGACCGGCGTCACGATCCTGATCGCCGAGCAGAACATGCATTTCTGCCTCGGCCTCGCGACGGACGCGACCGTGATCGACAAGGGCCAGATCGTCTTCAAGGGCTCGATCGCGGCCCTGAAGGCGAATGACGACATCCGCCAGCGTTATCTCGCGCTCTGATCGCCCAGGAGATTGCTCGTGCCGACGCTCACCCGCGAGATCGCCCGTTTTGTCGTGCAGCTGCGCACGGAGACCCTGCCGCCCGAGGTTGTGGCCAAGGCCCGGTCCTGCCTCGTCAATGCGCTCGGCATGGCGGTCAATGGCTTCGATACGCCCTATGCGCCGGTGGCGCGCAAGGCCGCCCTGGCGCTCGATGGCGAGATCGCCCACGGGGCGACCCTGCTCGGCGATGGCAGGCGCAGCACGATCGGCGCTGCCTGCCTCGCCAATGCAGCGCTGTTCCATGGCCGGGCCCAGGAGGATACCTGCGGGGCGGCGCATTTCGGCACGATCCTGATCCCGATGCTGCTGGCGATGATCGAGGCCAGGGCCTATCCGCTCGCAAGGCTGCTTCCGGCGCTGGTCGCGGGCTACGAGGCTGGCGGCTTGCTGGAGCAGGCCTTCGCCGGCCGCACGACGCCGGCCGGGTTCCGCTCCTCCGCGACCTATGGCACCGTTGCGGCTGCGGCTGCGGCCGGCACGCTGATGGAGCTTGACGAGGCGACGCTCGCGGCAGCGCTGGCCAATGCCGTCTCGTTCACCGGCGGCGTCCTGCAATCCTTTGCCGACGGCACCGACGAATGGCGCTACCAGGTCGGCATCGTCGCCCGCAACGGCCTGGCCGCCGCCGAGCTTGCCGCGGCCGGCTCGGTCTCCGCGCCGCATGCCGTGGAGGGCAGGGCGGGGCTCGCGCGCAGCTTTGCCGGGGTGGAGGCGCCGGCCGGTCTCGCCGCCAGCCTCGGCCGCGACTGGGCGATCCTGCGCGTCACCTTCAAGCCCTTTCCGGTTTGCGCTTTCAACCAGACGCCGGTGACCGGTGCGCTCGCCCTGCGCGAGGTGCTGGCTAGCAGGCCGCTCGCGGCGGTGCGCGTGCGGATGAACCCCTATGAGACCGGTTATGCCGGCATGGATGCCACCGGCCCGTTCAGCTCGATTTCAGGCACGCTGATGAGCATTCCGTTCTGCATTGCCACGACCCTGGTCCACGGCGCGCCGAGCACGCGGCAGATGACGACCTATGACGATGCCGCGGTGAATGCGCTGGTCGAGAGGATCGCGCTCGTCACCGATCCCGGCGTGCCGGTGCTCAGCGCAGTGCTCGAGGCCGACACGCTGGACGGCGAGACCCTGATCCATGAACAGCGGATGACGCCCGCCGACTATGCCTTCGATCGCGCGACCTTGCGTGAATTGCTCGGTCGCATCGGCAGCGAGCAGGGGCTGCCGCGATCTCTGTTCGAGCGGATCGAGGCCGTCGTCGATGCCCTGCCGCATGGCGCCATCGCGGAGGTCGTCGGGCTCTTCTCGGAGATCGAAGGCCGGCGCCGGGCGGCGTAGCCCGGCGTGATCCACTTGGCGTGACCCGCTTCGCATCAACGTCCTGGCATCGAAGCAGTTGCATTCTCAAAAAATGAATTATGACTCATAAATCATTTTATGTTAAATGCGACTCCTGGTGATTGAGAGCTTCATGACAGAACCATTGGACCCTTCCGTCGCGCCGGCCGGCCACAACGCCGCCCACGGGTTGCTCGCGCTCTATCGTTCGCTGGTGCTGATCCGCTGCAGCGAAGAGCGGCTGAGCGCGATGTTCGCCGATGGCGAGGTGCCGGGTTTCATCCATCTGAGCATCGGCCAGGAGGCGGTGTCGGTTGGCGTCATGGCGGCCCTGACGGCGCAGGATACGATCGCCTCGACCCATCGCGGCCACGGCCATGCCATCGCCAAGGGGCTTTCGCTCGACGGGTTCTTTGCGGAACTGCTGGCCCGGGATACCGGGCTCTGCCGCGGCCGCGGCGGCTCGATGCATGTCGCCGACATGTCGGTCGGCATGCTTGGCGCCAACGGCATTGTCGGGGCCGGGCTCTCGATCGCGCTCGGCAGCGCGCTCGCGCATCGGACGCAGAAGAACGGCGCGATCGCGGTTGCCTTCTTCGGTGACGGGGCGCTGGCCGAGGGCCTCGTGCATGAATGCCTGAACATGGCGGCGCTCTGGCGGCTGCCCATGCTCTTCGTCTGCGAGAACAATGGCTGGGGCGAATTCCTGCCGACCTCGAAGCAGCTCTCCTTTGCATTGAAGGATCTGGCCGCCGCCTACCGGATCCCGCATGTCCTGGTCGACGGCAACGATGTCGCTGCCGTTGCCGAGGCCGCCGCGCGGATCGTGCCCGAGGTCCGGGCGGACGGCCCGCGCATCCTCGAATGCATGACGACGCGCGTGCGTGGCCATTTCGAGGGCGATGCCCAGAAATACCGTGATGCCGCCGACCTCGCTGCGCTGAGCGAACGCGACCCGCTGCGGATCACCGCGACGCAGCTGGTTGAGGCCGGCATCGCCGAGGACGCCTTGGCCAGCATCACCGAAGAGGTCAAGGCGCGCATTCATGCCGCGGTCGAGGCGGCGCGCGCGGCACCTGGCCCCGGTTTCGAGGCTGCGCTCGCGGATGTCTACACAGCGGCGCCAGCCGGGATGGAGGCACACTGATGCCGGAGCTTCGTTATCTCAAGGCGATCAACCTCGCCTTGGCCGACGCGATGGCGGCCGACCCCACCGTCATCCTGATCGGCGAGGATGTCTCCGAGGCCGGCGGCGCCTTCGGGGCCAGCCGCGGCCTGCGCGAGCGCTTCGGTGCCGAACGCATCGTCGATACGCCGATCTCCGAGGCCGCGATCGCGGGTGCCGCCGTGGGAGCCGCGCTCAGCGGCCTCAGGCCGGTCGTCGAGATCATGTTCATGGATTTCACCACGCTGGTCATGGACGCGATGGTGAACCAGGCAGCCAAGGCGCGCTTCATGTTCGGCGGCCAGAGCTCCGTGCCGATGGTGCTGCGCACGCCGCATGGCGGCGGCCTTGGCGCCGGCCCCCAGCATTCGCAATGCCTGGAGGCCTGGTTTGCCCATGTGCCGGGGCTGAAGGTCGTTTGCCCCTCCGACCCGGCCAGCGCCTATGGCCTGCTGCGCGCGGCGATCGCCGATCCCGACCCGGTCGTCTTCGTCGAGAACAAGGCGCTCTACGCCATGAAGGCCGACGTGCCGGCCGAGCTGCCGGTCATCCCGCTCGGCCAGGCGGCGACGCTGCGCGAGGGCAGGGATGTCAGCATCATTGCCTATGGCGCCGCCGTCCACACGGCCCTGGCCGCTGCCTCCCAGCTCGCGGGGGAGGGCGTCGAGGCCGAAATCCTGGACCTGCGCAGCATCCAGCCCTGGGACGAGCAGGCCGTCCTGCGCTCGCTCGCCAAAACCCATCGCCTCGTCGTGGTGCACGAGGCCGTCGAGGCCTTTGGCGTCGGCGCCGAGATCGTCGCCCGGATGGCCGATATCGGTTTCGACGAACTCGACGGGCCGATCGTACGGGTCGGCGCACCCTTCATGCCGGTGCCGTTCTCCAAGGGGTTGGAGACGGCCTACCTGCCTTCCGCCGAGCGGGTGGTGCAAGCCGTGCGCCGCACACTCGCCTGAGATCGAGAGGAACACCCGTGTCCGACAGCATTCTCTATGAGCGCCGTGACGCCACCGCCCTGATCACGATCAATCGGCCAGCGACGCTGAATGCGCTCGACATGGCGACGCTTGCGGCGCTCGACGAGGCCGTGGGCCGCGCCGGGGCCGATCCGCTGGTCAAGGTCGTCGTCCTGACCGGAGCCGGCGAGCGCGCCTTCGTCGCCGGCGGCGATATCGCCGATCTCGATAGCCGCCAGGGCCTGCCGCATTATCTCGAGCTCGGCGAGCGGCTGCACAGCGTCTTCCGCCGCATCGAGACGCTGGACAAGCCGACGATCGCCGCGGTGAACGGCTGGGCGCTGGGCGGCGGCACCGAATTGCTGCTCTGCCTCGATATTCGCCTTGCCGCGAGCTCGGCCAAGTTCGGCCTGCCCGAGATCAATCTGGGCCTGTTCCCCGGCGCAGGCGGCTCTCAGCGGCTGATCCGCCAGATCCCGCTGTGCCGGGCGAAGGAGCTGATGTTCACCGGCGGCCGCATCGATGCGGCCGAGGCGGAGCGGCTCGGCTTGATCAACCGCGTAGTGCCCGATGCCGAACTGCTCGACCAGGCGCTGGCGCTTGCGGCCAGCATCGCGACCAAATCCCCGCTCGTCCTGAAACTCCTGAAGCGCACGCTCAATGACGGTGCGGATATGCCGCTGCCCTCGGCGCTGCGCCATGAGCAGGCGATGATCGGCCTCGTGCTCGATTCCGCCGACGCACATGAAGGCTGCCAGGCCTTCCTGCAGAAGCGCCAAGCCAGCTTCCGGGGCGTGTGACCATGTCGAGCGCCGCCCCCATCGTGATGCCCAAGCTCGGCCTGACCATGACCGAGGGCCTGCTCGCGTCCTGGCGCGTCGGTCCGGGCG
>NZ_JBFTZN010000049.1:0-43089 GCF_056406775.1 Allobosea sp. P1_A7 | reverse complement strand
GCCCCCGCACACGCTCCAAGGCCCCCGGGCCGACTTCGTGAACGAGCGTCCGTTCGGCTGCCTGGGAGACAACGAGATGAATCTCCACTGACCTAGCCGCAGCCAGCAGTTCGACAACCCGAAGCCCTATCGCGGCACCGGAGGCGCCACTAATTCCGACGACGACGCGTTCTGGGAGGTTCGTCATGATGCCCGTTTGATTGCGCTGGGCGAATCCAGCCCGAGGCTGGCCCAGATCGCATCGACCCGGGCGACCACTGCGGGATCCATCTCCAGAACCTCACCCCACTCCCTTTCGGTTTCAGGGCCGATCTTGTTGGTGGCGTCTATGCCGAGCTTGCCGCCGAGCCCTGGTTTGGGACTGGCAAAATCGAGGTAGTCGATCGGCGTATCGGTCAACTTCACCAGGTCGCGAGAGGCGTCGCAGCGCGTCGCGACAGCCCACATGACTTCCCGCCAGTCCCGGACATCGATATCCGTATCTACTACGACAAGCAGCTTCGTGTAAGTAAATTGCGGGAGTATTGACCAGAGCCCAAGCATCAGCCGGCGCGCCTGGCCCGGATAGCGCTTGTTGATGGAAACGACTGCGATGCGATAGGAGCAGGCCTCCGGCGGTAGCCAGAAATCTTCGACCTCTGGAAATTGGCGGCGCAACAGAGGCAGGAATAGCGGAGTTAGCGCCTCGCCGATCCGCGATGGTTCATCTGGGGCACGGCCGGTGAAGGTGGAAAGATAGAGTGGACAGCGGCGCATGGTCACCGCGGTGACAGTCAGCACGGGGAACGGTTCGACGGCGTTATAATAGCCAGTATGGTCGCCAAAAGGGCCTTCGGGCGCTGTATCGCTTGCCGACACCGTGCCTTCGATCACGATTTCGGCCTCAGCAGGAACGGAGAGCGGTACTGTCACACACGGGGTGAGCACAGGCCTCTCGCCGCGCAGCAGGCCGGAAAACCGCAGTTCTGAGACCGTCTCCGGCAACGGAAGGACCGCGGAGAGGATGGTGGCGGGATCGGCTCCGATTACAACGGCAACCGGCATGTCGCGACCTAAACGGCGCCATTGCTCATGATGACGCGCCCCGCCGCGATGCGCCAACCAACGCATGATCGCCCGATCACGGCCGAGAACCTGCATCCGGTAGACCCCGACATTGCTCTCGCCCTCAGGCAAGGGCGGGTTTGTAATGACCAGCGGCCAGGTGAGTAGCGGCGCCGGTTCGCCTGGCCAGCAGATCTGCGCCGGCAAGGCGCGCAGGTCGATCTCGTCACCGCGGAACACACGTTCCTGTACAGGGGCCCCGTTTTGCCGACGTGGGCGCATCGTCATCGCCGCCCGCGCCAGCGGCAATTTGCGCCAGGCATCGGCAAGGTCACGGGGGGCCTGCGGCGCGCGTAGTTCGGCCAGCGCTTCGCCCAAGGCCGGCAAGTCCTCGGGCCGGACACCGAGCCCCCAGGCCACACGCTCGACTGTGCCGAAGAGATTGGTCAGCAGTGGCATCTCGGCCTGAGAACCATCGGGCCGGATCGGTCGGATGAAGAGCAAGGCGGGGCCGCCCTCACTGAGGACGCGGCGGTGAATCTCAGTGACCTCATGCACCACGCTGACCGGCTCGCTGATGCGCTTAAGCTGACCGGCCTCCTCGAGGTGATCGACGAAGCCACGTAAGTGGCGAAAGGCGGGAAGGTGGCGGCGGTTCAGCAAGATAAGCGCTCCGTTCTTGAGCGATCATCGCCTGAGCCATTCGCAGCCGTCTTTGTCCGGGCGCAACGATCAAACCGAACACTCCTCGCTACTCTGCCGGTCGGAGGTCACCTGATGCCATCGTCCCCAACAGCTTCCCCGAGCCTGCCCCATTTGTTGTCGCTGGCTTTGCGCCCGCTTCCGCTCGCGCCTCTGCAGCACGTGCTTGCTCTGTTCCTATATGGCATCGGGAAACGTCATCCCGGCCTCTACGAGCGATTGGGATGCCACGCGAACAAGCGCTTCGGCATCGATCCGACCGACCTGCCATTCGCATTCGTGTTGGAGCCCAAACTGATACGCCCCGAAGCAACCGCCGTTCGCTGCCTTCCTTCTCGACTTGATGCGAGCATTCGCGGCCCGTTGTCGGCATTGGTCGGGATGGCTGAAGGCCGGCTGGATGGCGACGCACTGTTCTTCTCGCGCCAACTCGATATCGAAGGGGATATCGAAGCCGTGCTCGCATTGCGCAATGCCGTAGACGATGCCGGACTCAACCTCGCGAACGAGTTCCTAGCCGGGCTTGGCTTGCCCGGACGAGGGATCGCCAAACTCCTCAGCCGGCATCAGTTCGCAACCGGGACGGCCGGAGCTGGATCATGGAGCTGATCTGTCCGGCCGGAACCCCCGCGGCTTTGAGAGCGGCGGTCGAAGCTGGAGCCGACGCGGTTTATTGCGGATTCCGCGATGAGACCAATGCCCGCAATTTCCCTGGCCTCAACTTCAGCCGTGAAGAGCTGCGTCAGGCGATCGCCTTAGCCCATCGGCATGGGGTCAAAGTCCTGGTGGCGATCAACACCTTTGCTCGGGCGGGCGCTCTCAGCCTCTGGCGCGCCGCGGTGGACGATGCCGTGGCCGCCGGTGCCGATGCTCTGATCCTGGCGGATGTCGGAGTGCTCGATTATGCCGCCACTCGCCATCCGGAGCAGCGTTTGCACCTGTCGGTGCAGGCTGGTGCGGCCAATGCGGATGCAATTCGCTTTTATATCGAGAGCTTCGGAGTTCGCCGCGTGGTGCTGCCCCGGGTTCTGAGTGTGCCAGAGATCGCAGCCGTGGTTCGCGAGGCAAATTGCGAAACCGAAGTCTTCGTCTTCGGGGGGCTTTGCGTCATGGAGGAGGGCCGTTGCTCGCTCTCGTCCTATGCCACCGGCAAGTCACCGAACATGCAAGGGGTCTGCTCACCAGCTAGCCATGTTGCTTATGAGCAGGTGAACCGCCGGACTGTTTCGCGGCTCGGCGGGTTCACCATAAACGCCTTTGAGAAGGGCGAGCCGGTCGGCTACCCGACGTTATGCAAGGGGCGCTTCGCCACCGAGCATGGAACTGGTTACATTTTTGAAGAGCCGGTCAGCCTTGATGCCGCCACCATGCTACCAGGCCTTCAGAAAGCTGGCGTAACGGCATTGAAGATCGAAGGCCGCCAGCGCGGACGCGCGTATGTCGCTGAGGTCGTGCGCTCGTTTAAGCGAGCCATCGCAGCGCTCGACGAGGGGCGAACGATCGAGGCCCAAGGCTTGAATCGCATGACCGAGGGTCAGACGACCACAGTCGGAGCCTATCGCAAGACGTGGCGCTGACGAATTCGCGCGGCAAATTCCGAGGACATCTCATATGCAGCTCACTCTCGGCCCAGTGCTGTTCAATTGGTCCGCCGAGGATTGGCGCGATTTTTACTTTCGGGTGGCTGATGAGGCGCCGGTCGATATTGTCGTAGTCGGCGAGGCTGTCTGCTCGAAGCGATCGCCATTCTTCATCGAACATCTGCCCGCCGTCGTTGAACGGCTGGAGGCTGCAGGCAAAGTTGTTTTGCACTCCTCGCTCATCCTGGTTTCGTTGTTGCGTGAGCGGCGACAGATGGCGGAACTGATGCAGGGGGGGGTAACGGTCGAAGTCAATGATCTGACCTGCCTGGCCTCGCTGGCCCAGCGTCCGCATGCGATCGGACCGTTCGTCAATGTCTATAACGAAGCTACCGCTGCGTTCGTGGCTGGACTGGGCGCGCAGCGCCTCTGTTTGCCGCCGGAGTTGCCCCTGGCATCGGTCGCTGCGATCGCGACCGCCGTTCCGGACGTCGCTATCGAGGTCTTCGCCTTCGGGAAGGTGCCCTTGGCCATCTCCGCGCGCTGCTATCATGCCCGCATCCACAAGCTCTCTAAGGACAACTGTCGCTTTGTCTGTGAGAAGGATTTGGACGGTCTTGCGGTAGAGACACTGACGGGAGAGGGGTTCCTCACGGTGAATGGCGTTCAGACGCTGTCCCATACATGCGCCAATTTGATCGAAGACATCCCCGCTTTGACGAAGGCTGGTGTGGACTCGCTTCGGCTGTCACCGCAACGGTGCGACATGGTGGGCGTCGCGCAGGCTTTTCGTGATGCGATTGACGGGCGTGTCGAAGCCGGCGAGGCAAGTCGCTTACTCGAAGAGATCTACCCCGGAGTGGCTTTCGCAAACGGTTTTCTCCACGGCGCACCCGGCTTCACCCGGGTTCAATCCGGCGCGACCGCGGTGGCCTAGATATCCGCGCCACGATCGCAGGGAGGCAGCTATGCCGAAGGATCCCAAAATTCCGGCCGCCGATGGTGCCCTATCCCGTATACCGGTTGATGAAGCCGGTGAGCTAATCGGAAGGCTTCGCCATGTCCTCCTTCCGGCCGGCCTGGATTGCCAATGCCGGGAGACACTCACCGGCGCGCTGGACCGGTTTAGCCTGATGGAAAAGCGCCGTATCGGACGGCGTAGGCTCGCCCAGGCTCGTGATCACAAGGAGCGCATCGTCGCACTTCTCGCTTTCCTGTCGGAACTCGATCAGGTCACGGAAGCTGAGAGTGATCGAACGGTCTTTGAGGAGATGGCATTGCTTTTCATCGAGATCGCCCATTGCGCTCAAGCCAGCGCGACAGCCCTCAGGGCGTTGGACGCTCGCATCTGAAGAATCGAATTCTTTGTCTTTTCGCAAACCGGTGCATCAGACGAACGGCTAGATTTCCAGTCCCGGCCGTTCCGGAAATGTCTGCGATGAGCTCGCGGATCGGGCGGCGAAGTGATCAAATTGTCCGGCATCGTTCGGCGATCTGATTGAACGCGATATGCAGAGGACAGCAGGTATCATGGCTCCGATTCCCCGTCTGCGGTCTTATGGCGGCCCCGCCCTGCTGTCCTACGGTTTTCGTCCGCTCTATCTCATCGGCGCGCTGTATGCTGGCGTCGCGGTTTTGATCTGGCTGCCGTTCGTGACTGGTCGGCTGGACCTCCCCACGGCCTTCGTGCCGGTTGACTGGCATATCCATGAAATGCTCTTCGGCTATCAGGCTGCCGCCATAGGAGGCTTCCTTCTGACGGCTATTCCGAACTGGACGGGGCGACTGCCAGTGCAAGGCACTCCTCTGCTCGTACTGGTCATCGCCTGGCTTGCTGGCCGCATCGCAGTCGCAACCTCCGCGTGGCTGGGCTGGCGCACGGCGATGCTGATCGATGGCACCTTTCTCACACTGCTCGCACTTGCCGCTGCGCGGGAAATTTTCGCCGGACGCAATTGGCGCAACCTCAAGGTCGTCATTCTTGTTGGCCTGCTGCTCGTAGCCAACCTTGCCTTTCACCTCGAGGCTGGGATCGCCGGGTCGGCTGTGTATGGACGGCGGCTCGCCATTGCCGTCATCATTACGCTCGTCTCGCTTATTGGCGGGCGCATCATTCCAAGTTTCACGCGCAACTGGCTCGCCGCACAGGGACCGGGGCGCCTTCCTATTTCGTTCGGCGCTTATGACAAGGCAGTTCTAGCCGCGACAGCAATTGCATTGGTTGGCTGGATTGTTCTCCCTGACGGCCCCGCAACAGGGGGGCTGCTCCTTACCGGAGCCGGGCTCCACGCTTTCCGGCTCGCGCGCTGGGCTGGACATCGCACATGGCGGAATCCGCTACTGGTCATCCTTCATGTTGCCTACGCCTTTGTGCCGCTCGGCTTCGCACTCACTGGAATGGCTAGTTTCGACCTGCTTCCGGCCGCTGCGGGGGCGCATGCTTGGACGGCTGGCGCGATGGCCACACTGACACTCGCAGTGATGTCACGCTCCAGCCTTGGCCATACGGGACGGCCTCTCGTCGCCACCCCGGCCACTCAGGTTGTCTACGGCCTCGTGGTCATTGGCGCCGTGGCCCGGATCTGCTCGGCAACGGGCCACGGGCCTGCTTCGCTGCTGCATATCGCGGGCCTCGCTTGGTCGGCCGCCTTCCTTGTCTTTGGGGTGGCCTATTGGAAGGTCCTCACTGGTCCGCGTCTCGCCACGAAGGCTGAAGCTGTTATGCGTTCAGCGTGAGGTCACTTGCCGTTGGCGGGATTTTAGCAACGTCCGGTTGGGACGACACCGCTAGCAGCCTTTGCAAACGCGAGTGCGATTTCGCGCCTCCTCTCGGCATCTGATCCCGGTAGCGGGAAGGGGCCGGAGGGGTTGCTCAGTCGTGGACTGCCTCCGGCCGCCTATTCAGCATCCTCGGCCAACCGTGTCAGGCCGGGGATGTCGCGCACCATCAGCTTCTGGCGCCCGCCTTCGACCAGTCCCTGCTCCTCCCAGGCGCTCAGAATACGAGAGACGGTATGCAACGTCGTACCGGTCATTTCGGCAATATCCTTCCGCGAGATCGGGAAATCGACGTGCGTGCCGCCTACTTCGCGGCGGCCGGCCTGGTCGACGAGCCGGAGGACGGTGTGCGCAACTCTCCGCTCAACCTCCTGCGTCGACATCTCGCGAATGCGGGTATGGGCTTCATCCAGGCGCTGGCCGATGGTGCGTATGGCGTTCATCGCGAGATGCGGATTGTCCTCGACGAAGGAATCCCAGAACTCTGTCGGCCAGGCGGCCACAAGACTGTCGACGGCGGCGGTGGCAGTGCCAGGGTAGTCGCGCCGGTTCAAGGCCTGGGCGAAGCCGAAGAGGTCGCCTGGGTGTACCACGCGCACAATGATCTGTTGGCCGTCGCGTGTGACCTGCGTGACTTTGAGGCGGCCGTGAAGGAGCAAATAGAAGAACGCCGCTGTATCGCCTTGTTCGAAGACCGCGTCGCCCTGCTGAACCCTGCGCGCGGTCGCCTTGGCGCAAAGACGGTCCAGCTGGGGCTCGCTCATCGCGGCGAAGAGGGGAACCTCGCGCAAGACGCTGCGGTCCAGGGCCATGGTATCAGGCTTCCACTCTCGGGGGATCGGCGAACCCGGATGTACGAAAGGAGTTTTTATCCGTCAGCGGCGGCGGACTATGGCGGGTAGACCACCCATGTTCAAGAGTGTGCTGGCGGTCGCTACGTCGCACGTCAGTCCGCGGATTACTCACGGAACCAGCCCCCCGATAGCGACTGTTTTCAGGCCGGCCAAGGCCAGCACGGTGCAGGTGTAGCCAGTGAGTGCGCCGCTCAGAAGCCAGGACTCCCGATGCATCTGCATGAAGCCAAAGACGATTAGCGCGGCCTTTGCCGTTCCAAGCAGCCAGAAGGCCAAAGCGCCAAACGGCCCGGATCCGAACTGAGCTGCGGCAACAAGGTTCAATGCGGTGGCCAGCAGCAGCGCGAACCAGATGCGCAGTGGAGAAGGGGGCCGAAACAGGCTCATAGGTCACCCTAGGTGCACAATCGGCAAGATCGTAACCCAGACGAGGTCGATGACATGCCAGACAGTGGCAATGGTCGCGACGAAACGCGGCCTTGGCCACCACGCGGCGCCGAGCAGCAGCAAGGCGCCGAACAGGACATGGGCGAGGTGGAAGCCGGTGATCAGAAAGTAGAGTTCGAATAGGCGGCTCTCGTCAGGCATTGTAGGTATCTCGCGCGCATAGCCGGCCAGCTTGATCGCGCAGAAGGCAAAGCCGCCGACTGCGGCGATGATCAGGTCACGCGCCGGCCGCAGTGCTTGTACCGCGCGTGCGGCGAACAGGCCGCTGCCGAGCAGCACGACCGTTGCAAGGCCTGCAAGCCTGAGGTCAAGATGCTGCCGCGCGACGGAGAAACCAGCCGGATCCGCAATGTTCGCGATTGCGAAGCCGGCGAGCAGCGCAGCGAAGATGATAAGTTCGCTCCAGATCAGCAACCAGAGAAGCAGATCTGTCTCCGGTTCCTCGCGGACGGTGCTTTCAGCCGTGGCATGGTGTTGCAGCATGTGACTGCTCATGCCAGCCGCAGGCGTTGGCGAGCGCGTACAAGGATCCGCTCATGCCAACGCGGTTCCTTGACTAACCGAAAGCCCAGATGATCCGGAGGCGCGCCAACCGAACACCCACCGCTCTTCGGGTTACGGATAAAGAAGCTCATCATCGCGCGGTGCTGGCCCTCGACGACATAGATCCCGCAGGTTTTCGCTTCAGTGACGGGCACGCCTGCTGCATTCAGCGTGACGCGAGTCAGGCAGGTGCGTGTCCATTCCCAGACATTGCCAGCAATATCGTGGACGCCGTGCTCATTGGTGCCGAAGCTGCCAGCGGGTTGCGGTTTCTGTGCGCGCCCGCTCTTGAGTTCGGCTTCGCGTTCATAGCTTGCGAGCCAGCGTCGCGCCGGGTTCGGGTCGCCGCTGTCCGGGGCGCCTTGATCTTCGACGAAACGTGATCCGGCCGCGTGAACCCATTCGTGAGAATCCGGAAGCCGCCAGTTTGCTCCGGTCTTGTGCGACAGCCACTCAGCGTATGAGGTTGCGTCAGCGTAGCTGACGCCGGTAACGGGCAGAGTGCCAGGCGCTGATACGTTATCGATTCCCTTGCAGACGCCCTCGGCTACACAGACTGCGTAATCCGCGACAGAGACCTGATAGGTCATGATTTCGAACCCGCTGCTGCGGATTTCCACAAGGGGCCCGCGAACCGGCAGCCCGTCGCGGCTGTACTCGCCAGCAAGCCGATGTTGGAACGTGGCGGCAGGAACGGTGACGGTTTGCGGTTGGAAGGGAGGGGTTCCTCCGGCATCACGCAGGGGGAGCAATGCGGCCGCGCCGGTTGCCGCAATGAGTGCGAGCGGCAGTGCAAATGGCCAGCCGAAGCGGCGGAAGGGCATATCCATGTCTGGTTGCCTTGGTGAAAGGAGTAGCCCCCCATTGCGAGAAGCTACTCCTGAGCGACTTCAGATCCCGACGGGAGCGCGGATCTGCTTCATCAGGTCGTCGTTCCATTCGCCCTCGACCTTGAAATGACCGGCAGCGCCGAGTTCGAAGGCTTCGATCAGGTTGTGGTTCACATAGGCGTAGATGCCGGGCTGCTGGAAGGTGTAGAGCGCTGCACCTGCGCAGCCGCCGGGGATGAACCAGGTTTCCTGATCGAGCTCGGGCGGGTTGCGGAACTTGCCAGTGGCCCAGACATAATCGCCATGGCCGCCGATCAGGTGCGGGCGCGTGTCGCGATTGGCTTGGGAATGGATGACAAGGACCGTTTCTCCGACCTTCGCAGTTAGCGCATTCTTGCCGGTGAGTGCCCCAACCTTGCCGTTGAAGACAATGTGGCTCGGGGTCAGCGTGCGCATCGCCTTCTGCACATCCTCATGGGCTTCGCCGGCGCTGGCATAGCGCTTGTACTTTCCGTTCGCGTCGCGCGGCACATAGAAATCCTGTTCGCCGACATAGTAGACCCGATCGTATTTCAGCGACTTGCCCTGATGATCCTTCAGGCCGTCGCGCGGCAGCACCATAATGGCGCCATTCATGCCGGCAGTGACATGCCATGGGACCATGCCGGGAGGGGCGCAGTGGTAGACGAACACCCCTTGCTTGGTCGCCTTCCAGCGAAGCACGGTTCTTTCGCCCGGATTGACTTCCGTCAGTGCGCCGCCGCCCAAGGCGCCGGTAGCCGAATGGAAGTCGATATTGTGCATCAGCTCATTAGTTTCGGGATTGATGAGCGTCAGCTCGACATAATCGCCCTCGTGGACGACCATCAGCGGTCCCGGCACGGTGCCATTGAAGGTGAAGGCGAAGGTTTCCGTGCCCTCAGCATCGAGGACGATCTTCTTCTCCTCGATCTTCAATTCGAACTCGACGATCTTCGGACCGTCCGTGGCCACCTGCTCATGGGCGTGGACGAAGGGCGGGTCGACGAGCTTGACCTTGACTCGGGGAAGCTTGGCAATGTCGGCGGCGCTGGCCTTGACGAGGGGCGCCGGGGCAGCCTCTGCAGTCTGGGGGGCCATCACAGCCTGCACGATGGCTCCGGATGTTGCTGCACCTGCCAGGATGCTGCGCCGAGTCAGCTTGAAGTCTTCGCCCATGACGTGTCTCCTAACGGAACGGCCGGTCGTTACCGGTCATCACCTTTGTAGAGACTTGAGGGAGACGTTCTTTGTTGCGGCACAACAAAAGTCAATATTTCGCCCTATTCAGTTGTTCGCCATCATCGCGGGCGTCCAGACAGGGTCGTAGGTAAGCCACGTCTCGACCGATGAGACACCCTCGACGGCGCTAACGCGCATTTCGACCGCGTCCTTCAGAAAGCCCGCCAGCGGGCAGCCTCTGGCCGTGGTAGTCATTGCGATCCGTACGCCGCCGTCCGGGCTGGTCTCGATCGAATAGATCAATCCTAGGTCGAGCAGGCTGCGACCCAATTCAGGATCCATAACATCGCGTAAAGCGTTACGGATCTCAGCGTCGAGTGTCGCCGTCATGATGAGGCCTTGCCGCCATGGCGGATCAGTAGGCGGTAGGCCGTTCCGCTGGCATCGAAATTGCCGGCCCATTCATGTCCTCTTTTCGCCAGTTCCGGGAAGAGGAACAATGGCTCACGAGCCAGTAGCGCGAACAAAGTCTCTCCGGAGCGTAGCTCTTCCATCGTTTCGAGAATGCGCACCATCGGTTCTGGTGGCTCAAGATCGCAGAGGTCTAATTCTTCAACCGGATCGGGCCAGTGAGCTGCTGACGGACTGCTACCGAAGGCAAGCGATGTCTCTTGCTGTTCAACTTCGACCGGCGTGAAGATCACCTCCCAGTCTCCGCCGTCCAGTGGCCGATCGCTGGCGCCGAAGCCACGATTGGCCATGACTGAAAACAGCGGCACGGGCCGAAACGGAGCGAAGAGCTTGAGGCTCTCGCCAGGTTTCAATGCCTCTACGGCGTCCATGATCGCTTGGAAGGGTTCGCCTCCCGCCTGCAGGATCGGCCGAACATCAAGCTCGCGGATGGGCGGGTTCGTTGAAGCTGCCATGAACGGGTCCTTTCCGAATGGGCTGAGGTAAGAAAAGCCGAGGCACGCCACCCGCCGTCCGGCTGGCAGGGATCAATTCGGCGAGCTGGCGAATACGGACAAGTTCCACGACGATGCCAGCCGTGCCGGCGAGGCACAGCAGCGAGGCGAGCTGAAAGATGCTGCCTGCCTGGACGGCGAGCGCGACGGTTCCAAGCATAACACCCACAAAATAGAGAAAGAACCAGTGACGCGCGCGCTTCGCGTTGAGAAGGTCCGCGACCCGTGGGGGCGCGACGCGACCGAGCAATGGCCCGAACACTTCGAGCCAGGTCATGAACGAGACAATCTTGGTGAGTTGAGCAAGCGTCAGTCCACTCAACCATCCGAAAACGAGCAGGAAGACCAGAGCGGCAACCCACGGCTCAGGGGCTCCACAGAGCAACACTATCGGCAGAAGCAATGCACACAGGCCAAGCGCCGCAAAGGCGACGATACTCGCCAGCATATTGAGTTCGAGTGCCTTGCGGCGGCGAGCGCGGTAGAGGGAAATCATGTCCCCACCGTAAAGCAGGGTAACAAGCGCAAGGCCGGTCATGGCAAGAAATGCCAGTCCGGCTCGCCCCTGTTCGAGAGTGATGAAGAAGAAGGCGCCCGCCGCGAGTCCTAGCGAAAGCGTTCCGCCAACCAGAACGAACTGCGTGGTCCGACGCTCGGTGTCAGGCGTCATCATGAACATGGCCAGCAATTTGTAGCTGACGCCGAAGGCAGTGAAGCTCAGCCAGCCTCCGAGGCCGAGCATCGCGTGCAGGGACAAACCGTCCGTCAGCAAAGCAGCAAAAGGCAGGGCAGAAAGATGCCCTGCGAGGATGCAGGCAAATAGAAACCCGCTAAGTCCCGTGGCCGCGAGGGCGGCGAGTCCGACGAGCACGAAGCGAGGCAGAAGTGTCAGGGGACGAGAGCGCAACAACGTAATGGCGAGCATGATGCCGAGCAGGCTGAAGCCCGCCAACAGCACCAGGCCCGACAGCGGCAGCAATTCCGGCGCGAATGGCAGCATGCCAGATACGGACGCAAAACCAGCGCAGAGCCCAGCGAGCCCCCCCAGCGTCAGGGCAAGAGCCGGTAACGCCAATCGCGGACAGGAGAGAGGACGTGCGACTAGAACGGGCACGAACTGAAGCAAGGCGCCAGCCATGACCAGGCTGAGCCAGCCGATCGACAGTAGATGGACAGTGATGAGGGTGGCGGGCTCGGCGAGCCCATATGCCGGGTAGCTAATTCCAGCCACCATCATGGCTTCGGCCGCAAATAGGCAAACGAGCGCGGCCGCGAAGTAACTCATCGTCCAGCGAGAGAGCGATGCAATCGGCACGACCGGGCTCCTTCGCAAGGGGACGAGTGTTAGCTGCCGCAGGTACAGTGATTGCCTTCGCCATGGCCGCCACAGCCATCGGAAGGCTCCTCGGTCCGGTGATCGGCAGCATGATCAGTGCGTTCGATTGCAACCTGCCAAAGATGGGGACCCTCGACGATATAGGTCCACACATAGGCGCCGGGATAACGCGCCTCAATTTGGCGGCGCAGCGGGACCGGATCATGATCATTCACGATACAGAAGGCCGTCCCAGGCTGCAGCTGCTCGATGATGCCGAAGATGGTGGCGTGCCGGACAGTCGGCGGGATCGTGCGCACATCAAGTGGCTCGAATCTCGAAATTTCCATAGTTGGACCCTCGTTGCAGACGCCAGTTGGCCGTCGGACAAGCACAACCTAAGCCGTCGGGGCAGAAACAACTTTGTTGAAGCTCAAAGAAGCGGTCAGTTGCGTAGCTCATCGCTAATAGGCACGCCATTACTCAACTGAGCCTCGGCAGAGGCGCCGGTCGGCGTTTACGATCTGGGCCATCTAAACTCTACGGAGGACGCGGATAGCATGGCTCGCCCGGTCGCGGCTTTCGCCAGAAGTGCCACCCTTGCTGACGAACGGGATCAAATCCGGATTATAGCCCGTCAGCATAAGATCTGAATTTTCGCGATCTCGAAGGCTTCAAGAGCCGATTGTTGACAAACTATATTGATTTCTTCGGATACTCGCGCCAGCGACCTAGCGTCTTGTAGATTCATATCGTCAGAATCCTCGCGAGTCCGGCTTACTACTGCTCAAGGTAGAGGACGACAGCGATGAGCAAGCTGCAGATGATCGCGGTCGCCACTCCGCTCTTTTGCAGCACGCCCATGCGGTAGAGCAGCACGGCCATGACGATGATGGCGGGGGTGGCGACGATCAGGCCGAACTGGGCGTCGGTCATGAGACCCTCMTTAGGCCGCGAGCGAGCGATAGATCGCCGGCAGCGCAGCCGGCAGCCGAGACAGTCTGGAGACGATGGCATGACCGTGCTGCCCGAACAGGAAGGGCAGATAGGCGCGCGCCTCGCGGTCCACCGTGACAGCGAAGACGACGAGCCCGGCGCAGCGCGCCTCGGCCACCGCCTTGCGCGTGTCCTCCATGGCAAAGCGACCTTCATAGTGGTCGATATCGTTCGGCTTACCGTCGGTCAGCACCAACAGCAGCTTCCGGCGATCAGGCTGGCGCTTGAGCCGGGCGCTGGCATGCCTGATCGCGGCGCCGATACGGGTGTAGAAGCCGGGCCGCAGCGCCGCGATGCGCGCCTCGACTGCCTCCCCCATCGGTTCGTCGAAGCGCTTGAGCGTTTCGATCCGCACCCAGTCTCGGCGGCGCGAGGTGAAGCTCAGGATCTCATGGCGGTCTCCGCAGGCGGCGAGCCCATGAGCGAGCACGGAGAGTGCCTGTTTCTCGACATCGAGCACGCGCAGGTCGTCGAACCATGAATCGGTGGACAGCGACACATCCAGGAGGGTGGTGACGGCGAGGTCGAAGGTTTGCGGACGGCTGGCGAGATAGATGCGATCAGTGCCCGGCCCACCTGCTGCAAGATCGGCCTGCCGACGTACCACCGCGTCGAGATCGAGATCCGGGCCGTCGATCTGGCCCCGCTGCGGCTCACGGCAGGGCCGCATCGCCTCGAACTGGCGCTGCACGCGGCGCGCCAAGGCGCGCGTCGCATCATCGGGGGGCACGCAAGGCGCTCCGCCGCTCGCGGTGCCGACCACCACCCGGCAATGGTTCTCGCGATAGGTTCCGGTGCGGAAATCCCATTCCGGATAGGTCAGCTCCCCGGTCAGCGGCGTGGGGTCGACCGCTTCCGGCGGCAGGTCGAGGTCGAAACGGAAGCGCGAGGCGGGGCGCCCCTTGCGCTCGCCGAGCACCATGTCGTCGAGCTCGTCGGCCGCTTGGGGGTCGTGGTCGTCGCTGTCGTCGGATGGTCGGTCGACCCGCACCATTTCTGACATGGCGAGGATCTTCTCGAAGCGGTTGAGGATGAAGGGGCTGCGCTCCTTGTCATGCTCCGCCAGCTGCTCGCGGCTCGCTGTATGATGCTGCATGCCGGTCTCGGGCGCAGCGGCCGAAGGCGGTCGATCATCGTCGCGGCGGCGTGCGGTTGTCGGCTCCGTCGCGACGACGATTGGCCATAGCGGGACGGCGAGCGCGGGCAGATAGCCGGACGGTGCCTTGTCCTCGGGCTTGTCTGGCGGGGGCGCAGAGCCTGCGGCTCCGTTTTCGAGAAGCCTGCGGATCAGGGCCTCGACCCTGGCCTCGATCGCGGGAAGGGACGCGCGCCGCCGGATGGCGAGCGTTGCAGCCGCCAGCCGACGATAACGCTCGCTCATGCCCGGAAAGGCGGCAAGGACAGATGCCACTAGGTGCTCCGCTGCGGCAATGAGAGCGAGGTCGCGTCGTAGCGGGTCCGTCTCGGTTACGGGCCTGGTCGGCATCACTGCCATACAGGCGACGAGCCAGAGATAGAGATCGCGATTCAACGCGGGATCGGCGAAGAGCGCGATCTCCGGGGGCAGATGCAGGTTGTCGGCCGTCCGCGATGGCTGGGCCAGCCGCTCCTCGCCGAGACCGACGCGCTGGCGCCAGTTCAGTCGGTGCGCGGCGCTGCGCCCGCGGACCGGCGCCAGCCTCACGCCGTGCTCGCCGCCGAACCCGCGAAAGCAAACGGAGAGAACTGGGGCGATTTGCGATAGCGTCACGGCGGCCTCGGGATGGCGCGGCCAACTCGCGGTCTCGCCAACAAGCCGGTGCCAGAAGCGCCCGACCGTCTCCTCGAACTCCAGGAAATCCAGCATGGCCCTCTCAGTCCAGCACGGCCCGGGCGATCTCCATCAGCCCAGCCTTCACCTCTGGCTCGTCGGTCAACGGCTCGATCAGCGCCGAGATGACCGCCTCGCGTCGCGGCAGGCCTGCATCGATCAGGCTGGCGCAATAGACCAGAAGCCGGGTCGAGACGCCCTCTTCCAGGTCCTGGCCCTTGAGGCCGCGTAGCCGTCGCGCGAGATCGACGAGCGGAGCGACTGCAGTCTCGTTTAGCCCGCTCTCCTCTGCGACCACGGCGATCTCTCGATCGTGCGGCAGGAAGTCGAAGGTGATCGAGACGAAGCGCTGGCGGGTCGAGGGCTTCAGGTTCTTTAGCAGGCTCTGGTAGCCGGGGTTGTAGGAGACCGCGAGCATGAAGGAGGGCGGGGCGGTGAGCACCTCGCCGGTTCGTTCCAGCGGCAGGATACGGCGGTCGTCGGTCAGCGGGTGCAGCACCACTGCGACATCCTTGCGGGCCTCCACAATCTCGTCGAGATAGCAGAGACCGCCTTCGCGGACTGCGCGCGTCAACGGCCCATCCACCCAGACGGTCTCGCCGCCCTTGAGCAGATGGCGTCCGGTCAAGTCGGCCGCAGAGAGATCGTCATGGCAGGCAACGGTGAAGACCGGCAGCCCGAGACTTGCAGCCATGTGAGTGACGAAGCGCGTCTTGCCGGAGCCGGTTGGCCCCTTGAGCAGGAGTGGCAGGCGCCGTTCCCAAGCCTTTTCGAACAGGGCTCTCTCATTGCCGCTGGCCGTATAGGCCGGGATATCCGGTGCGCGCGAGACGCTGCCGCAAGACGGCAGCATCTGATCGGGCAACGACATGGCAGGTGTACCCATCGGAGGATTGTCTGGGTTGCGCATGATATCACTCCGCCGGCTGGACACGCCCGAGGGGCTGTTCGCGCCGCACCTTGCCGGGGACCAGCACGGCCCAGACGAACATCAGTGCTGAAATGACCACGATGACGCCGGAGCCGAGACGCACCCAGTAAAACAGTGCGAGTTGGTCCTGCACTTCCATGAAGGATTGGCCGAGGACGCGCTGGAGATGGACCTGGACGACGCCGGCGAAGGTCAGCGCGAAGGTCATCACCGACATCGCCGTCACCATCATCCAGAAGCTCACAATCGAGAGCCACTGGTTGTAGGGCGCGCGGCCACGCAGTTCTGGGATGGCATAGGCCATCATGGCGAGGTTCAGCATCACATAGGCACCGAAGAAGGCGAGATGCCCGTGGGCAGCGGTGACCTGCGTGCCATGGGTGTAGTAGTTCACCGAGGAAAGCGTGTGCAGGAAGCCCCAGACACCGGCTCCGAAGAAGGCCATCACCGAGCAGCCGATCGACCAGAGCAGCGCGGCCTTGTTGGGGTGATTGCGGCCGGCCTTCCAGGTCATCTGGACGGTGAAGATCACCATGGTGAAGAACGGGGCGACTTCCAGGGTCGAGAACAGAGAGCCGATCCACTGCCAGTAACCGGGCGCGCCGATCCAGTAATAATGATGGCCGGTGCCAAGGATGCCGGAAAAGAGTGCCAGCCCGACGATGACATAGAGCCACTTCTCGACCACTTCACGGTCGACGCCATTAAGCTTGATCATCAGGAAGGCGAGCACGGAAGCCATTATCAGCTCCCAGACACCCTCGACCCAGAGATGGATGACGTACCACCAGTACATCTTGTCGAGCGCGAGGTTAGCGGGGTTGTAGAAGGCGAAGAGGAAGAAGACCGCAAGTCCCGCGAAGGGCTGTTCGAGGAATTCGCGCCCCTCATGGATACGGAACAGGTAGCCAACGACCGCGACCGCTGCCGCAATGAAGAACATCCAGAATTGGATGACCGCCAGCCTTGGACTGTAGAGCTCCGTCTCGGCCTCTTCGGGCAGCAGGTAGTAGGTCGCGCCCATGAAGCCGAGGAGCAGCCAGACGACCAGCGCGTTGGTGTGGATCATCCGCACGATGTTGAAGGGCAGAAGCTCAGAGAGCGTATTGGGGAGCACGTAGATTGCTCCCGCCAGCACGCCGAATGCGACTTGCGCGACGAAGAGGGCAAGTGCCCCGTAGAAATACAGCATCGCGACGTTTTGGGTCTTGTATCTCGTCATGACAGTCTCCGCGCTAGGCGTCTCAGCCGGCGTCGTTGGGCGGCCAGTTCTGGGTCTTGATACGGCTCGTCCATTCCAGGAAATCGGCGAGGTCGTTCAGTTCCTGGTCGGTGAGATTGAATTGCGGCATCTGGCGCCGCCCCTCGATCCGGGTCGGCTGTGCGCCCATCCAGGCTTTCAGCGTCTCGCGAGCACCGGCTGTGTCGCGGTCGCCGCCAWAGCGTTTCCAGACATTGCCGAGCTCGGGCGCGAAATAGGCGCCCTCACCGAGCAGCGTGTGGCAGTTGATGCAGGAGTTTCGCTCCCAGACATGTTTGCCGCGCGCGACTGCCGGGGTCAGCGTCGATTCGTCTGTTGACTTGGTGCGCATGAACCAGTGGCTGTGGGCCGTTAGCCCAACAAAGATGGCGAAGAAGAAGATCGAGCCGCCATAGAAGACGTTGCGCGCTCCCGTCTTGGTCAAACGTTCGGCCATTCGCACATCCTTCCGTTGCAGCGGCCAGTCGGGTGTCCTGGGGTCGGAAGGCAATCTGCTTGAGGTCGAAAGCCAAGGCCGTCGGGCGGGACGAGTTGTGCTAACGCGTCCCGCAATCGCCTTCTTTGCGCATTGACAAAGAAGGGCTAGGCGATCACTCGCACGAGAGCCTCGTCAACCAAGCTGGATCAACTACTTCACGAGGCCGGGGCGGCACGAGCGCCTGCCTCGGAAGGTCATATGTCGCCACTCCGCGACCGCGGCAGATGTGTCCGAGCTGTTCTCGGAAAACCCTGACGTCACCGAAATAATTCGGGAATGCCTTCTTTAGATCGTTGAGCTGGCGGAGACTGACCAAGACCGTATCGCTCGCGGGGTCTTCATCATCGGCACTGTCTACGGCCAGGCGACGTTCGATATCTCGGTGTCCGGCGCTTCCGTGAAGGTCTCAACGTCGATCGTCTTGGCCTCGTGATCGTACCGGAGCAGCAGGTACTTCGCGAAGCGATCGATCACATAACGCTCGATGACCTGAAAGCCGTACGCGAGGTTGTCGAGCTTAGCCTGAGCGCCGAGCTGCCGGTCGAGCTCGACGATTTCGCGTCGACGCTCTTCTCCAATCGGTGCACTGCGAACCGGGGGGCAGCCCTCACTCTCGGCGAATTCGCAGGACATCAGCATCAGGAGGCGGCGCCATGACTCACTTCCGCCTCCGCCTTTAATATTGACGCGCAGATAAAGACCGAGCGCCTCTACTGCCGTGGCCCAGGCATGCTGAAGATGGGTACGCACCTGAAGCTCGATTTTCAGCCCCTTCTGCTCGGGAAAGCGCTGATCATCATGATTGAGCAGGAGGTGGAGGGAGCGGTACCCATCCTTCTTCGGCCTATGGATGTAGTCGTTGGTGTCAAGGAGTTGATGACGATCGGACTGCTGGAGGCGCTCACTGAAACGCCTGACGTCTTCGATGGTAGGTAGGATGACGCGATATCCGCCGAGGTCCTGAATCTCGGAAAGCTTATGGTTCAGTCTCCGAAGCTTCCTTCGGATTGCTGGCATGCGCTTGAGGCGCGCGGCCGTGACACCGCCGGTTTCGAGCGCACGATTCGTAGCCGCGAGCTGGGCTCGGATTTGCCTCATCGCAACGAGGTGCCGTTCACGCCATTCGTTGGCGATTGAGAAGGCCTCGAGAACTTCCGGTGTTCGGAAACTGTCGCGAGGGATCACGCTCTTGAGAAGATCCCCGGCAACATCAACCCGTGCCCTCTCCAACGACGTACGACTCCCCTGACGGTGCCGAAGCCCCAGAGCGATCGACCTCGGTTTGGGACGGAGGTCTGCGAAAGTCATGTTCCTGGCGTGAGGTCCCGCCGCGACTAGGCGGCGGGGGATTTTATGGGTACGGCGGACTTCCGCTCACATTGGGACACGCTTCCGGTAGAATCCGACCAAACTTCCGGAGCGCCTACACAAGCAGCTCGGTACTTCACGCTCGCGCAGCGTGGTTGTCTCGCATGTTTCTCACTTCAGACACCGGTCGCTACGACCTTCCGCTGTTGAAGGCTCCTGAAAGGAGCCTGCCGCTAGTGCGGCAGGCTGTTGCGTCATTTGCGGCGCGCCGAAGCGTCAAAATGGCAAACCACGGTTCCACTCACACGAGCAGATACCGATCCTCAGCTAGTGCCATTCTTTGTGCTTCTCGGTGCCAAGTTAGCGCCTCGCGGTGCCAATCTTTGTGCGCCTGAGACCAAAGAAATCCCCTTGTTCAAAGGGCGCCGTCCCGGCGTGACAACGCCGGCCGGTCTGAATGCGCAAGTTCCGGACATTGCGATCGCGAGTTTGACCGCAAACCGTCATTAAGCTAGCGGCTCTGCCAGCGCAATCGGCAGATATTCACCGCGATGGAGAGGCCGCTCGGCAATAGGTAGGAGCGTGCGCAGCTCAGTCCGACGTTGCGTTCCACCTTCATGTCATCGATCTCGCGGGCGGCGAGGCCCAATCTGATCGGCTCTGAGCTAGGTACGATAGCCACGCCGAATCCAGCGCCCGCTATGGCGAGTGCGTCCTGATGCGAATGGGCGACCGACATACGCGCAAGCGCGATGCCCTTGTCCTGAAAGGCGCGGTGGGGCGAGCCGGGCGCGTCCGTCCAGTTCGCCACCACGATCGGTTCCTCCGCGAGGGCGGCCATGGTCACCTCCTCGCGCATCGTAAGGGGATGACCKACCGGCACCACGGCGCGATAGCTGTCGCGCCAGAGCGGGTGGAAGACCTCGTCCTCGGACAGGGCCGCCTCCGAGACGATCATGATCTCGGATGCGCTGCCTTCGCTTTGCAGCTCAAAATAGAGTTCCGGAGACGCAATCGCCGCCTCCTTCAGGAAGCCGGAGACGCGCTCGCCGGAGAGGCCCGGCATCACGGCGCAGCGCACGGGCTTTGTCGCGACAGGCCGACGCAGCATCGCCTTCAGCGAGCCGAACTCCGCGATCAATCGCACGGCGGTCTGAAAAATCTGGTCGCTGGCCGAGGTCGGGCTGACGCCACGCGCGTTGCGGATGAAGAGCTGGCATTCGAGATGCTCTTCGAGTTGCCGGATCGCAGCTGAGATCGAGGGCTGGGAGACGGTGCATCGGCGCGCGGCGAGACTGAAGCTCTGTTCTTCGTAGACGGCGACGAAATAGGCAAGCGAGCGAACATCCATAGTTTTTCTCTATGACAGGGATAGATTATAAATTGATTGACGCTTATTGGGGGTATCATTAGCGATTTCGTCCAGCGCCACATAGGCTGTGTATATATCGCGCTTCAAGCGAATTGCGTGAATGAGGACTCCGGATCAGCCGGAGCCGGTAAGGGACTGGGACGAAACAATGCGCATCAAGGCATTTCTGAGCACGCTGGCCCTGCTGGCCTCTATAGCGCCGGCCTATGCTCAACGGGATGGCGGCACGGCTTCGCTGGTCCTGCCCTATGGCGCCAGCATCACCACGCTCGACATCCATTCCTCCGCGCGGGCGCAGGACGGCATCGTCTCGCTCGCGATCCATCGCGGGCTCTACTCCTGGAGCAGCGAGAAGAACGAGCCGGTCCTGGAATTGGCGACGAGCGTCTCCGTTTCGCCCGACGGCATGGTCTATACCTACAAGCTGCGCGACAACATCCGCTTCCACAACGGCCGCAAGATGACGGCCGGCGACGTCATCTGGAGCTATCAGCGCGTCCTCGACCCCAAGGGCACCTTCGCTGGCGCGCGCTATCTGCGCATCATCGCAGGCGCCGAGGAGTTCGAGGCCGGCAAGGCGAAGTCGATCTCCGGCCTCGAGGCTGTCGACGATGTGACCCTCCGCGTGACGCTGAAGGATCGCGTGGACCCCGCCCAGTACCTGTTCTGGCCGGAGGTTTCGGTCCTGCCGAGCGAGGAGGTTGAGCGTCCGGGCTTCGCCAACGCACCGGTCGGCCTCGGTCCGTTTCGATTTGCCAGCATGACAGCGGGAAGCCGCATCGTCGTCGACAGGTTCGACGATTTCTACAAGGGCAAGCCCCATCTCGACCATATCATCTACAACATCATGGGCGAGGCCGCGGCGCGCGATGTCGCCTTCCGCGCCAAGACGATCGACATCAACCTACTCGGTTCCGCCCAGTACCCGGTCTATAAGAACGATCCAGAGTTCTCGAAGAACATCGTCGAGGTCGCGGAATACCGCACGCGCTTCTATGCCCTCAACCCGCGCTTCAAGCCGTTCCAGGACAAGCGCGTCAGACAGGCGATCAACTACGCCATCAATTCGGAAGTCATCATCAGCAAGCTGGTCAAGGACAAGGCCTATCGCGCCACGGGCTGGCTGCCGCTGACCTCTTCGGCCTACAACCCCGACATCAAGGGCTACCCTTACGATCCAGAGAAGGCCAAGCAGCTCCTCAAGGAGGCCGGCTACGAGAAGGGCTTCACCGTAGAGTTGGTGACAACCAACAACGAGTCCTTCGGCAGCACGATCGTCGAGGCGACGATCCCGTTCCTCGCCAAGGTCGGCATCACCGTGAAGCCGAAGGTCGTCGAGAACGCCGTCGGCCAGGACCTGCTCTTCCAGAAGGGTGATTTCGACGCCGCGATCTGGTCGCTTGCTTCCGGCCCCGATCCGCTGGCCGCGATGAAGCGTTTTCATTCGACGACGAGCCGCGCTGGCGGCAACATCTTCGACTACAAGAACAAGGGCGTCGACGCCCTGATCGACGCGGCCAGCGCCGCAAAGGACAAGGCCGAGCAGACGGCGTTGCTCAAGAAGGTCGACGCCGTCATCGTCGAGGATGCGCCGATCTGGCTGTTCAACTACAACAAGGCGGTTCTGGTGCATCAGCCTTGGCTGAAGGGGGTGCAGACAAACGCCGTCGAACTGACCAACCAGTACCCCGAATATCTCTGGCTCGACGATACTTCGCCGCGCGCCAACGCGAAGTGAGCGTGCCGCGTCCTGACGCGGCGGGCCTGCGCTCGCCGCCCGCTCCTGGTGTTGCGATGGTTCAACGATGATGTCCTTCGTGCTGCGGCGGCTCTGGCAGGCCGTCCCGACGATCCTTGCCGCGACCTTCATCATCTTCTTCGTACTCAACGTGCTGCCGGGCTCGGTCGGTATGCTGAGCGACGGCGAGGCCAGGGAAGTAGATCCCGTAGTGGCCGAGCGCATGCGCGTCGAGCTGGGCCTCGATCAGCCGATGCCCGTCCGCTACGGCCGCTATATCGGCGGCCTGCTCCAGGGCGACATGGGCACCTCGTTCAAGTCGCGCGAGCCGGTCTCGAAGATGGTCGGCGATCGCATCTGGCCCTCGCTCAAGCTCGCCTTCGCCGGCATGGGCTTTGCGCTACTGTTCGGCGTCCCCGTCGGCTTCATGGCGGCGCTGAGACAGGGTACTTGGCTCGACGGCTTATCGATGGTCGGGGCGGTCTCGGGCGTTTCGATGCCGCAATTTTGGCTCGGCCTGCTCCTGATGTATGTCGGCGCAGTCGTGCTACGCATCCTGCCGCCCTTCGGCTATGGCGATGGCGCCACCGTCAATCTAATCCTGCCGGCCTTGACGCTCGGCTTCGGCTACATGGCCCTGTTGGCGCGATCGACGCGGGCCGCCGTCATCGAGATCCTGAACGCCGATTATGTCCGCACCGCCCGCGCCAAGGGCATGTCGGAGCTGAAGCTTAACGGTAAGCATGTCGCGCCCAACGCGATGGTGCTGGTGCTGACGACCGCCAGCCTGCAGTTCGGTTCCCTGCTCGGGCATACGGTGGTGGTGGAGAAACTATTCGCCTGGCCGGGCATCGGCTCGCTGCTGGTTGATTCCGTGTTCCAGCGCGACCTGCCGGTGATCCAGGGCTGCGTCGTGCTGATCGTGGTCTTCTTCCTAATCGTCAATCTCGGCACGGATATCCTGTATTCGCGCATCGACCCGCGGATCAGACTGACATGAAGGCGCTTCTCAAGACCGCGCTGGAGCGCAAGGCGCTGTTTTTCGGCATCCTGACGCTCGGCCTGTTCGCGGCGCTTGCAATGCTGGCACCCTGGATCTCGCCGCATGATCCTGTGCTCGATGCCGACCTGATGTCGGCGGGCCAGCCGCCCGGCGGCGAGTATTGGTTCGGCACCGATGCGCAAGGCCGCGACATCCTCTCGCGCGTGCTCTATGGCGCCCGCGTCTCGCTGACGGTCGGCCTGCTCGTGCAGTTCGCGAATTCGGTGATCGGCATCGTTCTGGGCCTGAGCGCCGGCTATTTCGGCGGCTGGTGGGACGATCTCGTCTCCGGCATCACCAATGTCATGCTTGCCATTCCCTCGCTCGTCTTCGCGTTGGCGATCATGGCGCTGCTCGGCCCCGGCCTCGTCAACCTGCTGATCGCGCTCGGCGTGACGCAATGGTCCTATACCTGCCGGATCACGCGCTCGCAGGTGCTGACGGCGCGCGCCTTGCCCTATGTCCAGGCGGCGCGCGGGCTCGGCTACGGCCATGGCAGAATCATGCTGACCCAGATTCTGCCCAATATCGTCGGCCCGATCATCGTGATCGCCACGCTCGGCATCGGTGCGGCGATCCTGAACGAGGCGGCGCTCTCCTTCCTCGGTCTCGGCGTGCAGCCGCCCTGGCCAAGCTGGGGCAGCATGCTCTCGGATGCGCGCGACGAGATCTTCACCGCGCCATGGATCTCGATGTTCCCGGGTTGCGCGATCTTCCTCTGCGTGCTCGCGCTCAACATGCTCGGCGACGGCCTGCGGGATGTGCTCGATCCGCACAGCCAGCTCTCGCGCCGGTGAACGCCATGATCAACCCGACGGAAGATCGCGCGGCACTGCTCGACGTACAGGGCCTCCAGACCGAATTCATGACGCGGCAGGGACCARTACGTGCCGTCGACGGCGTATCGTTCTCGATCGGCAGGGGTGAGCGGGTCGCGCTGGTCGGTGAATCCGGCTGCGGCAAGAGCGTGACCTCGCTTTCGCTGATGCGCCTGATCCGCTCGCCTGGCCGGATCTCGGGCGGTCGCATCCTGTTCGACGGTGTGGATCTGTTGTCGCTGCCTCCCAAAGCGATGCGCGCGATCCGCGGCCGGCGCATCGGCATGATTTTCCAGGAGCCTATGATGGCCCTGAACCCGGTCCTGACCATCGGCCAGCAGGTCTCCGAGATCTTCACCCTGCATCTCGGCATGCGCCGCAAGGAAGCTTGGGGCCAGGCCATCGAGGYGCTGCGCCGCGTCAATATCCCGGCGCCTGAAAAACGCATCGAGGAATTCCCGCACCAGCTCTCCGGCGGCATGAAGCAGCGCGTCATGATCGCCATGGCGATGGCCTGCAAGCCCGATCTGCTGATCGCCGACGAGCCGACTACCGCGCTCGATGTGACGATCCAGGCCCAGATCATCGAGCTCATGCGGGAATTGCAGGAGGAAACCGGCGCGGCGATCCTGATGATCTCGCATGATCTCGGGCTCGTCTCCGAATTCGCCGAACGCGTGCTGGTGATGTATGCGGGCAAGGTCGTGGAGGAGCGCAAGGCGGAGGATATCTTCGCCTGGCCCGCACACCCCTATACGCAGGCGCTGATCGCCTCGCTGCCGCGGCTCGGCGAGCGCTCGCTGCATGGCCGCGCGCCACTTCAGGAAATCCGCGGCATCGTGCCGGCCTTGTCCGAGTTGCCGCCGGGCTGCCGCTTCAACCCGCGCTGCAACAACGTCATGGATCGCTGCCGCGTCGACGAGCCCTCGCTGCTGGCGCGCAGGAGCGGCGGCCAGGTCCGCTGCTGGCTCGAACAGGCGCAATCATGAGGCGCGAGATGAGCGATACCGTCCTCTCCGTTCGGGACCTCAAGGTCCATTTTCCGCTTGGCGGCGGCCTATTCCAGCGCTCCGCTGGTACCGTGCGTGCCGTCGACGGCGTTAGCTTTTCGCTCAAGCGCGGCGAATGCCTCGGCATCGTCGGCGAGAGCGGCTGCGGTAAGTCGACCATGGGCCTTGCCGTCATGCGCCTCCTCGAGCCGACCTCGGGCGAGGTGCGTCTCGACGATGTCGAGGTCCAAACCCTCTACCGACGCGATCGCCGCGCCTTTGCACGCCAGATCCAGATGGTGTTCCAGGATCCCTATTCCTCGCTCAATCCGCGCATGACGATCGCGCGCTCGCTCGACGAACCGTTGCGTCTTCATGGCGTGAGTTCGGCGAAGGAGCGGGCAGATCGCATCGCCTATGTTCTTGAGAAGGTCGGCCTGCGCCCCGATCAAGCCAAGCGCTATCCGCATGAATTCTCCGGCGGGCAGCGCCAGCGCGTCGGCATCGCGCGCGCGCTAATCCTGAAACCCTCGGTCATCATCGGCGACGAGCCGGTCTCAGCGCTCGACGTTTCGATCCGGGCCCAGATCATCAACCTGCTGGTCGAGTTGCAGGCCGAGTTCAAGCTCTCCTACATCATCATCTCGCACGACCTCGCCGTCGTCGAGCATCTCTGCGACCGGATCGCAGTGATGTATCTCGGCCAGATCGTCGAGATCGGCAGTTATCGCGACATCTACAACAATCCGCAGCACCCCTATACCAAGGCACTTCTCTCGGCCGTGCCCTCGACCGATCCGGCGCTGCGGCGCCAGCGCATCGTGCTTCATTCCGATATTCCGAGCCCGCTCAATCCGCCTCGGGGCTGCCGCTTCCACACCCGCTGCGGCTTGCGCGAGGACGGCTGCACGACCACTGTGCCGGAATTGCGTAGTTTCGGCGCCGAGCACTTCGCCGCCTGCCATCTCGCCGGCGTGCAATGAAGCTCGCGCCCGCAAAGCTAGAGTGCGTCGAGCCGGGTCAGCGTCAAGCCCTGCAGCTGCGCCGCGCCGGCATGAAGCAGCTTGCCATCGCTGCAGACCAGCCCACGTGCCAACGTCGGATCGCGCCGTGCACCTTCGATCGGGCCATGCCCGGCGATCGACGCCACCGCCTCGAAGATCATGCGGGAATAGCCGGTGGAGGCCGCTTCCGGGCTGGCACTGGGCAGGTTCTCCACACAGAAATGCGTGATGCCCTGCACCTGATAGACCGGGCTCAGCCAGGTCGTCGGCATGCTGGTCTCGATCGCACCGGCGCGATCGGCCGCAACATCGACGATGACGGCGCCCCGCTTCATCTCGCCGAGCATCGCGCGGGTGATCAGGTGGTCGCGCCGCGTCTTGTCCCAGAGCACACAGTTCACTACGAGATCGGCTTCCGGGAGATGCGTCGGCAGGTTGTCGACATGCAGTGCCGTGAAGTCGCGGCCGGGCCAGTCGAGCCTGGATTGCTCGAGCGCCAGGCAATCGATGTCGAAGCCCGCGACCGACATGCCCAGCCCGAGCAGCACTCGCAATGCGCCCCGCCCCGCCGTGCCCAGTCCGATGACCAGCGCGCGCGCTGGAGCCAGCCCGAAATGTCCGGCGAAATGCTTGCCTGTGCCGCTATGTGGGGCGAGCAGCAGGCGCGCGCCCTCCAATGCGCCGATCTCGCCGCCGAGCGCGCTGCTCGCCGAGAGCGGCCGCACGACGTGCTCAACGGCAAAGGCCGTGACCCCCGCTTGGAGCAGAACATTCAGGCGGGCGCGATTGGCCTCGCAATACAGGCTGGCGAGCAGGATATGGTCGCGCTTCAGCAAAGCCGGCTCATGCTGCTGCGGCTCATGGACCTTAACCAGCAGCCGCGCGTCCTGAAAGACGACCTGCGGAGCCGCCGCGATCCGAGCGCCTGCCCCCGCATAGAGATCGTCGCCGAAGCCCGCAGCCACGCCGCTTTGGGTTTCCACCACGATCTCGTGCCCCAGTTCGACCAGTCGCCTCACTTCCACGGGCCGCAGCGCGACACGCCGCTCATCTGGCTTGAGTTCGCGCAGAAGGCCGATGATCATTGCAAGCGATCCAATCAATAATGGTTGATGTAATTCAGTATACGTTCCCGTAATAGCGATGCAAGCGCAAATATTGCTTTAACATAGATACAAGGTATGCTTCTATTTTCTGCCAAGGATGCCAATGTAATGAATGTTGCTCCAATTGATCCTGGGTTGACCATCGGAACGACAGGCGCTTTTCGCCCGACATTGTTCGGCACGCAGCATATGGCGGTCGCCGGACATTATCTTGCGGCGCACGCAGCCTTCGCCATTCTGGAAGCGGGCGGCAACGCCACCGATGCGGGCGTCGCGGCGGGCATCGCTCTCGGCGTCGTGCAGTGCGATCTCGTCAATTTCGCCGGCGTCGCGCCAATCATCGTCTATGACGCGAAATCGGGCCGCACCAAGACGATCAGCGGCATTGGTCCCTGGCCGGCGCTGGCGGACCATGAGGTATTCCTGCGCGAGTACGGCGGCCTGATTCCGCCCGGCCTACTCCGCACTGTGGTGCCGGCCGCGCCCTCGGCTTGGGTCAAGGCTCTGCAGCATTTTGGCACGATGTCCTTTGGCGACGTCGCGCAGGCCGCCATCCGCTTCGCCGGCGACGGCTTCGTGATGTACCCGCTGCTCGCTGACATGATCGCCGATCATGAGGCCGATTATCGCAATTGGCCGTCGAACGCAGCCGTCTTCCTGCCGGGCGGCTGCCTGCCGCGGGTTGGGGAGATCTTCGTTCAAACCGATCTCGCGCGGACTCTCCAATACCTGGTCGACGAGGAGCGTGCGGCTTCCGGCAACGGCCGCATCGCCGGCCTGACAGCTGTCCATAATGCGTTCTATCGAGGTGACATCGCGAGCACGATCGATGCCTTTCACAGAAGCGAGGGCGGCTGGCTGCGTTTCGAGGACATGGCCCCTTTCGAGGCGGCGATCGAGCCATCGGTCGTCCGCAGCTTCGCCGGCGCCGAGATTCATACCTGTGGGCCCTGGACGCAAGGGCCGGTGATCCATCAGGCCCTGGCCTTGCTCGAATCCGACGAACTGCAGGCCTTAGGCCACAACTCGCCGGCCTATGTGCACCGCGTCACCGAAGCGCTGAAGCTTGCTTTTGCCGACCGCGAACAGTTCTACGGCGATCCGCGCCAAGTCGACGTGCCGCTGGATGTGTTGCTCGGGCCTGAGAACATCGCGGCACGGCGCAGCTTGCTGAGGGACTGGCAGGCCTGGCCCGAGATGCCGCCACCATCCTTCGGCGCGGGTGCCCCCAATGCCATGCCAGCCTCTACCGGCTGGCCCGAACTCCCCGGCGACACCTCCTTCGTCTGCGTCGTCGACAAGCACGGCAATGCCTTTGCCGCAACACCGAGCGATACTTCCTACGATTCCGTGCTTGTTCCCGGCACCGGGCTCTGCCCGTCTTCTCGCGGGACGCAGAGTTTCACCAGGAAGGGCCATGTCGCACAGGTCGCGCCACGCGTGCGGCCACGCCTGACGTGCAATCCCGCAATAGCGATCAAGCCCGGCGCCTGGACGATGCCCTTCGGCACTCCGGGTGGGGATGTGCAGTGCCAGGCCATGGTGCAGGTCCTGCTGAACCGGCTCGTCTTCGGCATGGATCTGCAGGTCGCTGTCGAGGCACCCCGCTTCGCCAGCTACAGCTTCCCCGGCGCTTTCCAGCCGCATGCCTATTTCCCGGGCCGTCTTGCCTTGGAAGGCCGCTTCGACAATGCGACGGTTCGCGAACTCGCGGACCGGGGGCATGACATCCAGGCTTGGCCGGACTGGACGCTGCGCGCCGGCGCTGTCTGCGCCATCCAACATGAGCACGCGACGGGCGTGAAAGCTGGCGCCGCCGACCCCAGGCGCACCTCCTACGCCGTGGGCTGGTGACCCAGCCGACACGGGCGCCTTGGCCAAAAAACCTCTCGTTTCCGGATCCCAGATGACGCCTTATATCGACAGCTATTACACGCGCACGCTAGCCGATCGTCGCGCGCGGCCGCCCCTCACCGGGTCAGAGAAAGCCGATGTCTGCATCGTCGGCGCCGGCTTCGCGGGCCTCACTACCGCACTCGAACTGACGCGCGCAGGCCGGTCCGTCGTGGTGCTGGATGCGCAGGCGGTTGGCTGGGGTGCGTCGGGGCGCAATGGCGGTTTCGTCAGCCCCGGCTATTCGCGCGGCCTATCATCCCTGGAACGGCTGCTCGGCGAGGAACCGGCGCGCAAGCTCCACGACCTTTCGATCGAAGGTATGACCATCGTCGCCGACAACATCCGTGACTTCCGTATGTCCGACGCGAAACGTGTCGACGGCATTCTGCGCGTCATCCGCTATCACGACCCCGATAGCATGCAGCGCACGCGCGAACGCCTGCAAACCCGCCACAACTACGGGCTGGATTTCTGGGACACCGCGACCACACGCGAAAAACTCGTCTCAAAGCGCTATTTTCAGGCGCTCTATGATCCCCAGGCCTTCCACATCCATCCGCTGAACTATGCCCGTGCGCTTGCTGCCGCGATCGAGGCCGGCGGCGGTCGGATTTTCGAAGGCTCGCGGGCGCTCTCGACACGGCTCGACACACCCGAAAAGGTCGTTTGCACCACGACCGGTGAGGTCCGCGCCGAGCATGTCGTCTTCGCCGGGGGCGGCTATACTGATCGTCTTGTGCCGCAATTGCGTCGCAGCCAATTGCCGATTGCGACTTACGTCCTGATTACGGAGGAAGCCCCCAACGCGCTCGCGGACAGCATCCGTATCCGAGCAGGCGTGGGCGATGATCGACGCGCCAGCGATTACTACCGCCTGGTCGATGACGGCCGTCGGTTGCTTTGGGGCGGTCGCATCACGGCGCGTACAAGCGAGCCGCGCCGCCTGGCCCAGATGCTGCGCAAGAGTATGGTCGAAACCTATCCGGAATTGGCTGACGTCGCGGTCGAAACGGCCTGGACCGGCCTGATGTCTTATGCCCGCCATCTCATGCCCCAGATTGGCCAGCTCCAGTCTGGCGTTTGGCATTGCCTTGGCTTTGGGGGCCACGGGCTCAATACGACGGCGATTGGCGGGCGTGTGGTGGCAGAAGCGATTACCGGGCAATCGGATCGTATTCGCTTGTTCGCACCATTTGGGCTTGCCTGGAACGGCGGCCCTGCCGGCGTCGCTGCCGCACAGGTCACATATTGGAGCTATCAGGCGATGGACTGGCTCCGCGAAACACGCGCGACCCAGCCGACCAATTAATGAATAGGCGGCCAAGAACCGCAGCAGTCGACTTCTCAGCAGCAGGCATCATACCTCCCATGACCTCCTTCTCCTACGCTTCACCCTATTCGGTCCGGCGCGTGCCGGTCATGGCCCGCAACATCGTCTCAACCTCGCAGCCGCTGGCGGCGCAGGCCGGCCTGCGAGCGTTGGCACGCGGCGGCAACGCAGTCGACGCGGCCTTGACGGCGGCGATCACGCTGACAGTAGTCGAGCCGACCGGAAACGGGATCGGCAGCGATGCTTTTGCTATCCTCTGGGACGGCAACGAACTACATGGCCTCAATGCCTCGGGTCGCTCACCCGCCGGCTGGACGCCCGATCGCTTCGCGGGGCGCCGGAGCATGCCCGAGCGCGGCTGGGAGAGCGTCACAGTGCCGGGCGCCGTCTCCGCCTGGGTCAAGCTCTCGGATCGCTTTGGCAAGCTGCCCTTCGCCGATCTCTTCGAGCCCGCCATCGAGTATGCCCGTAACGGCTTTCCGCTTTCGCCGACGATTGCCGTGCTCTGGCGCAAGGGCGCCGCAGTCCTGTCCGAGCAGCCGGGCTTCCGAGAGAATTTCATGCCGGGTGGGCGCCTGCCCCAGGCCGGCGAGATCGTTCGCAACGAAGGCCTCGCACGCAGCCTTGAGGCAATCGCTCGGACCAAAGGCGCGGCCTTCTATGAAGGCGAGCTGGCGGAGCAGATCGCCCGCTTCGCCAGCCATCACGGTGCGGCGCTGAGCCGCSAGGACCTAGCCGCGCATGAGGCCGATTGGTGCGGCACGATCTCGACGACGTTCCGTGGCGTCGACGTTCACGAAATTCCGCCTAACGGCCAAGGCATCGCCACGCTGATGGCGTTGGGCATGCTCGAACACACGAATATCGATGCCTACGCACCCGAAAGCCCTGAGGCCCTGCATCTCCAGATCGAGGCGATCAAGCTCGCCTTCGCTGATGTCGATGCCTATATCGGCGACCTCGCCACCATGAATGTTTCGACAGATCAGCTGCTCGACCGTGCTTATCTGAAGAAGCGTTCTGCCTTGATCTCGTCGACACGGGCACGCCTCGYTGAGGCAGGCGCCCCGACGACCGGCGGTACGGTTTATCTTACTGCCGCCGATGCCTCGGGCATGATGGTCTCGTTCATCCAGTCAAACTATAGCGGTTTCGGCTCCGGTATCGTCGTGCCGGGTACCGGTATCCACCTGCAGAATCGAGGCCTCGGCTTCACGCTGAAGCCCGGACACGCCAATCAGGTCGGTCCGCGTAAGCGGCCGTTCCACACCATCATCCCGGGTTTCGTCATGAAGGACGCGGAGCCCCTGATGAGCTTTGGCTTGATGGGCGGGCCGATGCAGGCGCAGGGGCATGTCCAAATGGTGCTGCGCACGTGCTGCTTCGGCCAAAACCCGCAGACCGCAAGTGACGCCCCTCGCTGGCGCTTCGTCAAGAACAATGCCGTCGCCATTGAGAGCGCGATGCCGCAAGCGGCTCTAAGCGCGCTGGCCGAGCTTGGCCATGCGATCACTCTAGAAGAGCCGGATGCGAGCTTTGGCTTTGGCGGCGCACAGCTCATCCATCGCCTTGAAGACGGTTATGTCGCCGGCTCGGACCACCGCAAAGATGGCTTGGCCGCTKGGTTCTAATGGGCCGCCCCCCGAAGCAGCGACCATTTTACGTCCGATGACAAGTTCTGATGATTTATATCGGGCGGCTATATCTCATCCAGAGTATAGCCGTCCTGATCGACCGCCCGGCAGAGCCGGTGCTTATTTTCCGGCGATGGTGACGACAACCTCGTCGAGATGCCAGAGGTCGCGGCGGCTCGGCCTCTTGCGCTTCGGGCGGGATTACGCCCGCCGGCTCCGGCGGACGGAACCGGGTCCGCGCGACATCTGGCACTAATTGCCAATCTTAAATGTGGCTCCTCCGGTTAAACTCCATGTGCCGATGATCGTGGAGCCGGCGTTGCCGCCGGCTTTCGGCCGTCTTGTGCGAGAAGACCGCTACAGCAAAAAGAGCCGTAAGCCCGATGAGGGCGTAAAGCATGGCGGTGACGCTCATTTCGCCAGACTCAAAACAAAGCTCCATTCGGAGACAAATGAGCGGATTATCTGACCCCGCAGCCACAGCCCGGAGCCGGGGCGTGACGACGGACAAATTCCTGTCGGTGTTCGGTCTCGCCAGCCTGCGCGACCTGCCCGATCTCGAAAAGCTCGAGGATGCCGGCCTGCTGACCAAGGATTCCCTCCTGGCTGAGGAGATTCCCACGAGTGGCGCCGACGACGGGGAGGGCGATGCGGAACGCGACGGCCTCTCCTTTGATGACTCGGACCCGGCGGTGGAACTGAGCCGCGGCTCTGAACTCAGATCATGTCGGCGGAGCCGTCCGGGCCCTTGCATTCAAGCTGGGGCATCATTCAGCGCGAAGATTCTCGGCTCACGCTTTACCCGACCGCTTGTCAGGGACAACCTCGTACGAGATCTTTTGCCCGTCGCGCAGCTCGCGCATGCCCGCCCGCTCGACCGCGCTGATATGAACGAAAACATCCTGGCCGCCATCGTCCGGCTGGATGAATGCAAAGCCCTTGGTCGAATTATGATGCCGCAGGCCGGGGCGATTGCCATTTCTTGTTGGAATAGCGTATTCCTCCATTCTCGGTAGACTGGATTGACGTCATAAAGCTGGCAGACGTCGCCGCAGAGTGACGGAATTGGTCAAGCACCTTGCCGCCCCGTCTCTGCGAGACACCCAGACGGGGCGGGACCTTCCGTTGTGTTGAACGATGCTGCCCGAGAACCGGCAGGCCAGCGGTTCCGACGCGAGCTTCGCCATTACGGGCTCGACGCCTCGCGGCGAAACCCAAATATTCACCGATCCTTGCGGGAGCGAATAACCTTGCTGCGCTATCTGTACACCATCTGGACCAACGATAGGGATAGCCGTAGAGAATGGTCCTCCCTGCACGCGCAAATCGGGCAAGGCAATGACAGTATCGAGCGACATCTGCAGCAATGAAGCCGCCGAAAAAACCTTYCATCGTTGAGTTCAAGCAGGCGCGCCATGCCCGCACTAAGCCGCAACTCTCAATGTGGGCCGCCGTCGATCTGGGAGGCTCTGCGGATAAACTGAATCTGGGCGCGGTGAAGATGGGTCCGCAGCAATCGCCCAACCCGTTTATTCTATCGGTTTCGCCTGAACCTCCAAAGGCTTAGCGAATCCTGCCCGCACTCGCATTAACTCCCGCCCTGGATCTGATGGAAATACCGCCCATCGTCACATCGGCCCCCGAGCGTAAAGATGACCCTGACGAGATGGGGGAGGCGCCGGTGGGATCGAATGCGCGTGCCACGGGGCCCGAGGGAGTTGGGTGCGAAGTGCCGAAGACGCGGTCGCGCCACGGAAATGGCGAGACTCTGCCAGCCGCGCAGCGGTGGAAGCGGCGACTACCGCGTATCTTGCGACAGGCAAAGTCTGCCTCCTGAACAGTCGATAGTGGGAATCGCGAGCGCCTCTTTGTGCCTGTCCGTCGTCAGATGATTTGAGACTGTTTGCGAGTTGCAGGTCAGAGGCTCTGGCTCATCTGGGTTGAGTTAGAGGCGGCCTGCAGCTGATGCTGCAAGGCTTTGCGACGGAGCCTGTCGATGTTCGGTTGCCTTGTTTTTGCCGTACGAGAGGCGCGTCGGTCAGACCGCTTCGAGCGCGACGGCGATTCCCTGGCCGACGCCGATGCACATCGTCGCGAGCGCGCGACGCTTGCCGGTGAGCGAGAGTTCGAGCGCGGCCGTGCCGGCGACGCGCCCGCAAGCAGGAACGCGATGAGTTTCAAATCCTGCCGGATGTGGAAGTAGAGAGGATTATCCTCATACTCGAATGACGAACGGTCCTTCACGTTCGACCGTTCAACATACCAAGTTATTCCTCCCAGGAGGATAAGCGCCCCTGCCGTGAACATTTGATTGTTCTCGCGATGTGTGGATTGTCAGAAAACCTTGAACCCGCCGCCAACCTTGCCGACGATGTGCGCACTCGTCCAGTTCACGTCTCACAAGCTGATTGACCGACGCAAAGTGAGAGTGGCCGTTTGCACCAGAACGTTACGCTAACCGACGGCTCAATTCCCCCAACGGCGCATCGCAGCAGATTCCGCAATTGCTATAAGCCCCCCGCAAAATGCCACGGCCATGGATGCGGAAACGAGACTATCGGCAATCAAAGCTCCGGATAGTGAAACCCCCAGCAGGAGAACCATAGGCAGCCAGGACGAGGTGCTGATGCAGACCGCTCCTAGCACGACCGTGCCAAGCGAGAAGACCAGTCCGCAGACTTCGTGCATGAATATTGTATGAGCGGAATGTGGATGGGGGGTCGTCCCGAAGCCACTGAGCCCCAGCATCACGAAGCAGGTGAGCACACCAAACGAGGCGGCCAGTAGCACTATAACATCACCCAGTCGCAGCATAATTCTCCGGGGGCAATCAACCTTGGGTGCCCCCAGTACTGCGCAATTACTTAGCCGGCCATTAACAGCAGCGGCGGCGCATTCCTCTACCGGTACCGTGGCCCAAATTTGGGACGGTAACGAGCAACGTGTTTCTAATTACTGCGCCATAATCCCATCAGCAGAACAGCGCGTTGGCCGCGTAGTACAGGAAGCGGACAGCCGACGCCCGCAGCGGCACGTGCAAGACGATGGTAGTGGCCTTGGCCCGGAAACTGCTCATCGCGACTGGCGACCAGCGGTATCGTTCCTGAGGGCATGGTGCTGCGCGCCGCATGAGCTCTCTGGTTCTTAACGAGACCCGCCGAAGTCACCTTCGGGCTGACTGTGGTCACCGAGCCGAAGTGGCGGCAACCCGATAGGGGACTTGGTCTTTGAGCCGCGGCTTAGAATGGGCCCGCCGCCCCGGAACTTCGCCGTCGAGCGCATGACTGCATCAAGGTCGCGATCCTCACGGATCGGCCGAATACAAGTTTGTGGCGCCGAACCGCGCCAACGTCGGGGTACCACTCTGATTAGCAGTTCGCTCACGACGACCTGCGCCGGTGACGTCCCGCTAAATCAAGAGCCTCTCTACGCAGCTGACGGCGCTCAGGGCCTGAGGCGCGCTCCAGCCTTGCGTATTAGGTGCCACATCGGGCGCATTAAATTGCAACTAAGTCCATTAGCCCCCTACGGTTGCCACGTTCGGCCAAGGAAACAGGCGCTGCCCTTGGAAGATTATCTGCCGTGATACCGACGTGCTGGCATCTATCGCCCGCATCAGACCTGCGATCAGCGCGTCGCCGTCGATCGGTTGCGCCAGCCATTCGAGCGCCAGGATGAAATGGGGCCGATCCGTCGTGTAGATGGGATGATCGGTCGTGCGCGTTCCCAGCCGGACAGTCGCAACCCCGGCCTCGTTCCAATCGTCCACCTCGCGGGCCAGGATGCTGCCGATGTCACCTGGCGTGGTCAAGCTATCGAAGCGTGCGACGGTGATCCAATCTGCATCGAGCAGATCGCGAGGCGTCGTTGCCTTGAGAGCCAGCGTGTGTGAAGCGGCATGCCGTTTGACCCCCGATCGGCGCCCAAGGCTCACCCATCAAATCGGCGGCAGGTTCCTGAATCGATTAGAGAATATTCGAATTACGTGGGGTCACGCAGGACGCCGATTCACGGGTCAAATTGGATGCCTATTCACACGCACAGCATCTCATCGGTCATCGGAGGTCTCTCGGTTCACGGTTGGATCTCGCAACCCAAACCTAACCGGCAACCGCCGATGACCGCCTCAGCTACACCACCTTGCGGGACACGACCTACGTAAGCCGCCGGCGGCATGCCGAAGCCACGCAGAACCACGAATGTGCACGTGCTTGACGAACCATAGCGCGAACGCTCTCAGGGCTTCTTTTTCCCCGCGATTTCCATGTCCCAGATCCGAAACGCCTGAACCATCTGGTTGAGCTCGAGCGGCATCTCGACAGGAACCGAGGCGATCAATGCCTCGTATTCCTCCCGACCGAACTCCGCCAATGTCTTCTGGCTCGCGGCGGGCGCGGCCGAGAGCGGCACGTTCTTCACGGCTGGACCTGGATATAGGTAGCCCTCGTCATAGGCGAGCGCCTGCTGCTCCGGTGAAAGCATAAACGACACCAGATCGAGGATGACCGCCATTCGCTCGGGCGCGACGCCGGCGGGTACGGCGACGAAATGCGCGTCTGCGATGAAATGCGACCCCTTGAGTGCGATCGTCTTGGCCTCCTTCGGCACGATGCCCAGCGCGCGCGGGTTGATGTCCCATCCCATGGTCGAGGTGATCATGTCGCGGGAGCCGTCGCCCAGCTCCTTCATCGTCACGGCGGTGCCGGTCGGGTAATACTCGATGAAGTTATTGAGCTCGCGCAGATAGGCCCACGTCTTGTCCCAACCCTTGGCAGGGTCCTTTGGATCGGTGTCCTTGAGCAGATAGGGCAAGGCCATGAGGAAGCCGCGCGCCGGTCCCGAATTCGACGGCCGGGCGTAGAAGAAGCGGTTCGGGTTCTGCCGGCACCAGTCGAGCAGTTCGGCCGCGGTGGTCGGGGGCGATTTCACCCGGTCGGGCATGTATTCGAGCAGGGGTCCCGACGGCGTGAAGGCAATGCAGACGCCCTGTCCCTGGGTGACGGCCTGCATGCGCTGGACGTCAGGGGCATAGATGTCGGCGAGTTTGGGCAGGGCCGCGGCGTGGTCGGGAAACAGCTTCGTCCAGACCTGCTGCTCTGCGCCCGCTGAAATCGCGTCGGTGCCGACCAAGGCGATGTCGATGTCGACGCGGTTGGCCGCCTGCTGGGCCTTGAGCTTTCCGGGCAGCTCGGGCGAGGGCGCCTTGGTGAAGACGAAGCGGCCGACGAGGTCGGGCCTCGCCTTGCGGTAGTTTTCGAAAACTGGCTGCGTCAAAGCCAGACTTCCGGCTGCGTCGATGACGGATATCGTCAGGGGCGATGCCGGCTTCGCGACCTGCCCGCGGGCGCCCGGGGCCGAGGCGGCAAATGCCGTCGCGGCCGCCAATCCGCCGACGAAACGGCGCCGATCGATCTCGTTGGTCATCTCTTCCCTCCTGTTTGATTTGTTTTGTTTCTTGCGTTGCCGCCTGCGCTGGCCCGCGCCTACAGGCGCTTGCCAAATCTCTCGAAGCTCGCAGCCAGCGGCGTGGTTCCCGCGCCGGGCTGCTGCGGCAGCGCATAGAGGCCGCCCTCCACCCGGATCGGCTCCTGGAAATGGTCCTTGATCCAGGGAATGTACTCCAGGATCGTCGAGGCTGGGTGCCAGTAGGACAGGTGCACATGCACTTGGCTCATCTCGCCCGCATGGGGCACGACCGGCAGGCGATGCGCGTGGGCGAGGTCGGCGACCTGAATGTATTCGGTGATGCCCGCGAGCCTTGTTACGTCAGGCTGAACGTAGGTCAGCGCACCGGCTGCGAGAAAGGTTTTGRAGGCGTCGAGGGTGTAAAGCTGCTCGCCGAGYGCGATCGGGATCGAGGTCGAGCGGGCAAGGGCCGCATGACCCGCCACATCATCGTACCAGAGTGGCTCCTCGAACCAGAAGATGTCGAGGGGCTCGGCCTGCGCGCAGAAGCGCATGCAGGTCGGCAGATCCCATTTGCCGTTACCGTCGATCGCCATGCGCACGCCTGGACCAATCGCCTTGCGGACGGCAGCGAGGCGATCGATGTCGACATTGGGATCGTCATGGCCGACCTTGACCTTGATGCGTGTGAAGCCGTCGACCTCAACGGCCTTCTTCGCTCCCGAAATCAGGTTTTCCCTTGAAAAGGACAACCAGCCAATATCGGTGTTGTAGGCTTCCAGCGCCTTGACGCCCTGGCCACCGAGGAATTTCCATAGCGGGAGCCCCGCCTGCTTCGCAGCGAGATCCCAAAGGGCGACATCGACGGCCGCGAGCGCCAGATGCGTGATGCCGGCGCGCCCGACCCATTGCAGCGCAGGAGAGCGCGCAAGCTTCGTCCAGAGCCGCGAGCGGTCGTTGGCGTCCTCCCCGATCAGCAACGGCGCATAGGAGGTTCCGATGCAGGAGGTGATCAGGCGATCGGATGCGATATGGGCATGGGTGCCCGTGAAGCCGTAGCCCTCCAGCCCGTTATCCGTCCGAATACGTGTGCCGACGACACCCCAGTGGGTGATGCTGTGGGTGGAGTCCGAGATCGAGCTCTGCGTCAGTGGCAGGTGCAGGATGAACGGTTCGACGGCGACGATCTTCATGGGGGCCTTAAAGTGTTCCGGGAGGGGGATGGGCGAGCTCAGTGAAGCAATTGCGCGAGAAAGCTACGGGTGCGCTCATGACGCGGGCTTGAGAAGAAGCCCTCCGGCGGCGCTTCCTCGATGATCCGGCCCGCGTCCATGAAGACGACGCGGTCGGCCACCTGACGAGCAAAGCCCATTTCATGGGTGACGCAGATCATCGTCATGCCGTCGCCGGCGAGCGCGACCATTGTGTCAAGCACTTCCTTGACCATTTCGGGATCGAGGGCCGAGGTCGGCTCGTCAAACAGCATCACCTTGGGGTTCATACATAAGGCGCGGGCGATCGCGACCCGCTGCTGCTGGCCGCCCGAGAGCTGCGAGGCGTATTTATCAGCCTGGTCCTCGATGCGCACCTTGCGTAGCATCGCGAGTGCTTCGGCCCGCGCCTCTCCGGCGGGGCGGCCGAGCACCTGCATCGGCGCCAGCGTGCAATTCTCCAGCACCGTCAGGTGCGGGAACAGGTTGAAGTGCTGGAACACCATGCCGATATCGCGGCGTAGCGCAAGCAAACCGCGGCGGCTCGACATCAACGGCGCGCCGGCGACGCTGATTTCGCCAGATTGAATACGGTCGAGCCCATTGATGCAGCGGATCAGGGTCGATTTGCCTGACCCCGAGGGTCCGCATACGACGATCCTCTCGCCACGGGCGACGCGCAGATCGACGTCATCCAGCGCCTTGAACGGGCCAAACATCTTGGTGGCCTTCCGCACGCTCACGAACGCCGCGGAATCTGCGAGGGACTCGCTTGTCATTGTGATCCTCCGGCAAGGACCATAATCGGAGCCTTCTCCAAAATAAAATAGAAAATTTTTTATTTTCGATATTGCATTATCTGCCCGCGGAGCGATCATGGCGACATGAACTCCGTCGTCCGCGCCACCTTGTCCGATCAGGCCTATGAAGAATTGCGCTCGCGCATCCTCTCCGGGGCTCTACCTAGCGGCAAACGACTCCTTCCCGAGGAGCTCGCTATCAGCCTTGCCATCAGCCAGACGCCCATCAAGGAGGCGCTGCTGCGGCTGGAGGCGGACGGTCTCGTCGTGTCCGCGATGCGCAAGGGGGCAGTCGTGCGGCAATTCACCTTCGCAGATGTGGAGGAGCTCTATGAAGGGCGCATGCTGATCGAGCTCAACGCCGTAGGCCGCCTCTTCGAGCTGCACGCGGTGAGCACCGATCTGCTCGGCGAATTGTCGCGCTGCCTTGAGACCCATGAGTTCTACGCGCGGCGCGGCTCGCTCGACGACATCACCACCGCCCTCGTCCACGATCGCAAGTTCCATAGCGCCCTTATGGCGGCTGCCGGCAACAGGCTCATCTGCGAATGGCACCAACGAATCCTGGGCCAGACCCATACGGTCTTCGTCTATCTGGCCGGTGACTACAGCCGCTCGGCCGACGAGCACCACGATATTCTCGACGCGCTGAAGGTCGGCTCACCCGACCAGACTCGCGAAGCTCTGCGCCGGCATCTCCTGCGCAGCCGCGACAACGCGCTTGAAAATGTGAGCCGCTCAAAACTCAGCGAGACAAAAGAGCCCTGAACGGGCCGCGTGCGTTCCGTCGCACATCCCGGAGAACACGATGAACTATCTGGACTTTTCTGGCGCGCTCGCTCGCTGGCCGCAATTCGTCGAGGGCGGCATCTACACGACAGCTCTGTCCTCGATGGCGATGGCGCTGGGGTTGGCGATCGGGATCGTCGGCGCCGCGATGCGTCGCTCACGGGTGCGTCCGCTGCGCGTGGTCTCGGCGGCTTACGTAGAACTCATCCGAAACACGCCGTTCCTCGTCCAAATTTACATCATCTATTTCGGGATGCCMTCCGTTGGCATCAGGATCAGCGCGCTGACGGCGGCGCTGATCTCGCTCTCGGTCTATTCCGGCGCCTACATTACGGAAATCGTGCGGGCCGGCATCGACAGCATCGACAAGGGACAGATCGAGGCGGCGCGCACGCTGGGCCTCTCGCCCTATCTCACCTTCCGCCATGTCGTGCTGAAACCGGCCATCGCCGCGATCTACCCCTCTCTGACGAGCCAATTCATCCTAATCATGCTGGCATCGAGCATTGTCTCCGCCATTTCGGTGCCCGAGCTGACCGGTGCGGCCAACGACATCCAGGGCTTCACCTTCCGCAGCCTTGAGGCCTTCCTGATCGTGGCGGGCCTCTACATCGCCCTGACAGCCATCTTCCATGGCGTATTCGCCTTGGCCGGCCGCAGTGCCTTCGCCTTCCGGCATGCGGGTCGCTAACGCCGATGTTCCAGACTTACTCCCTCTACCATGTCGGCTACCTCGCGCAGGCAGCGCAATGGACACTCCTGCTGTCGCTGATCGCTTTTGCCGGCGGCGGCCTGCTCGGAGCCGGACTGACCTTGATGCGCGTCTCGATCTTCGCGCCCTTGCGCTGGATCGCCAGGATCTACGTCTATCTGATCCAGGGCACGCCTCTGCTGGTGCTTCTATTCATCGCCTATTTCGGGGTATCCCATCTCGGGTTCGACTTGCCGGCCATCGTTGCCGCGGGGCTCGCGCTGACGCTCTATGCGGCAGCCTTCCTGACCGACATCTGGCGCGGCGCGATCGAGTCGGTCGGGCGCGGCCAATGGGAGGGCGCCGACGCGCTGGCGTTGAGCTGGCCCAAGGCGATGCGGTTCGTCATCCTGCCGCAGGCGTTGCGGCTCGCAGTCCCCCCGACAGTCGGCTTTTCCGTGCAAGTGGTGAAGAACACAGCGCTCGCCTCCGTCATCGGCTTCATCGAGCTGACGCGAGCCGGACAGATCGTCTCCAACTCCACCTTCCAGCCACTCAGCGTCTATCTGACGGTCGCTGCCCTGTACTTCGTCATCTGCTCGCTGCTGTCGCAGACAAGCCGCTGGCTGAGCGTGCGCATGAACATCCATGCGCCCCAGAACAATGCCACGCCATGAAAGGGAGAGACACGTGAAGACTATCCAGGCTCTTGCGCTCGGAACGGCGCTGCTGCTGGGCTCGACGTTCGCCGCGTCCGCCCAGAACCTGCTCGACGACATTATCAAGCGCGGCACGATCAATGTCGGCGTCGGGCTGGGCACGCCGCCTTTCGGCCTCACCAACGAGAAGATGGAGCCCGACGGCTATGACGTTCAGCTCGCCAAGGCGGTCGCGCGCGAWCTCGGCGTCAAGCTGAACATCGTCGATACCGTCGCCTCGAACCGCATCCCCAACATCACCAGCGGCAAGCTCGACATCGTCATCTATTCCTTTTCGATCACCGCCGAGCGCGCCAAGACGATCGCGTTCACCAACACAGTCTTCGTCGACCAGCAGGTCTATCTCGGGCCAAAGGACAGCAAGGCCGGCGCTCTGGCAGAGCTCAAGGGCAAAAAAATCGGCGTCACGCGCGCCAGCACCAACGATATCGCCATGGCGCGTGCCAATGTCGAAGGGGTCATCGTCCAGCGCTACGACGACGACGCCTCGACCACCCAGGCGCTGCTTTCGGGTCAGGTCGACGGTATCGTCACAAGCGGCGGCCTGTCGTCTGCGGTGCGGGGCCGGAACCCCAATCTTGAGAACAAGTTCGTCGTTTCGCAGGCTCCGATGGGCATCGGCCTCAAGCGCGGAGAGCCGGACCTGTTGCATTGGCTCAACACCCAAATCTTTATGATGTGGACCAATGGCGAGATTCAGGCGCTGCAGAAGAAATGGATGGGCTTCGAGAACGCCGAACTGCCCCGGTTCTRATGCCAAGAACTGGGCCGGCGCAGATTCGGCTCCGCCCGCCTCTCTCACAAATCCAGGACCGTCACGCGATGTCTGATGCTATCTCCGCCCGCCTCGAGCAGTGCTATACCGGTGTTGTCCATGACGTCATGCGCGCGATGGGCCACTCGAACTTCACCTTGCCGGTCGAGCTCCACCCCCTGATGCCGGAACGCCGGCTCGCCGGCCCGGCCTTCACCATCGATGGCCGCACCGATCCGAAGGCCGATCCCCACGAGACCTTGCTGGCCTGGACGGGGCTGCTCTCGAAGGCCAAGCCAGGCCATATCTGGGTGTCGCAACCCAACGACATGACGATCGCCAATATGGGCGAGCTCTCGGCCGAAACCCTGAAAAACAAGGGCCTGCGCGGCTGCGTCATCGACGGGTTGATCCGCGATGTCCAGTTCCTGCTCAACATGGAATTCCAGACCTGGTCGCGCGGCCACACACCCCGCGACATCGTCGGCTACTGGCTTCCGCGCGCCGTCGAGGTGGACATCCGGATCGGCGGCGTGGTGATCGCGCCGGGCGACTATCTCATCGGCGATCGCGACGGGCTGATCCGTGTCCCGAAGGCGCGCGTCGAGGACGTAATCGATGCCGCGCAGACGGCGATCTCGGCAGAGAACCTCGTGCGCAGCGCGATTCTCGCCGGTGTCGATCCGCAGGAAGCCTATCTCCGCCACGGCAAGTTCTAAGGGGTTGCTCACGTGAGGATCACCGATAT
>NZ_JBFTZN010000048.1:0-50934 GCF_056406775.1 Allobosea sp. P1_A7 | reverse complement strand
GAGTATGACGTGCTGCTGTTCAGCCGGCAGCACAGGCAGATCGCCCTGACCGCGATGGGCGAAAGGCTGCTCGCGATCACGCACCGCCTGTTCGATGCCGAGGACCAGGCGCGCGGGCTGCTCTTAGAGTCGCGCGCCCTGCGGCTCGGGACCCTGCGGCTCGCGGCCGATTCCGTCCATCATGTCCTGCATGTGCTGACAGCGTTCCGCGAGATCTATCCGGGCGTGCGGATCACGGTGAGCGCCGGCAACACCGAGACCATCGTGGCGCAGCTGCGAAGCTACGAGGCCGATATCGGCGTCCTCGGCGATATGGCCCCGCACCGTGATTTCGAGRTCATTGCGCTGAATGCGGCGCGGATCATCGCCGTCGTCGCAGCCGATCATCCGCTTGCCTCGCGCCGGTCGCTGGCGCTGGCGGAGCTTGCCGGCATGGCGCTCGTGATCCGGGAAAGCGGCTCGCGGACGCGCCGGCTGCTCGAACAGCGCGCGTCCGAGACCGGCGTCAGGCTGACCTACGCCATCGAGGTCGAAGGGCGCGAGGCTGCGCTCGACATCGTGGCGGCGAGTGGCGGCATCGGTTTCGTCTCGGAGGCCGAGCTGCGCGGCGATCGCGGCCTGGTGCGCATCGCCCTCGACGGGCCGCCGATCCTGATGGAGGAATCCCTGATCTGCTTGAGCGAACGCCGGGACAACAAGGCGATCAAGGCCTTTCTGGACGTCGCGCGGGATCTTTCTTGATCAGGCTGGACTAAACCCGCCCCGTTCCGTCTCGCACCGCGCCAGCGCGCACCAAGAGCTGACAGCAACGCAGCCGGTCCAAATCGTTGCTTTGAACGCAGCATTGGAAACCCGGTGGCGACTCTCTGCGAATCCGGCAAACCTGCCTTAACTACGATCCCGCATCCCATACACAAATGGTCGACGTCACTTGAAAGTATATTTGAAGCGGATGTCGCTTCGTGTCAGTATTCCCAGCAGAAATTGCGACACTCGATATCGCTGCCGCCTTCCGCCCTTGCCTATGCGTTCCTTGCCTATGTCTTCTGGTGGGTTCACGAGGGGCGTACCATGTCGGCTCAAGAACGCGGGCTTGCCCGTCTCATGCTTAAGATTCCTGCGTTCCGCAATCGCTTCGCACGAATGCGGGATCTACGGTTTCGCAGCGTCTGCGAGGAGTACGATCTCGTCTGGGAGGTGATCACCCAGTGGTCCCAGGACGGACGTTGCGCGATGTTCAACTTCGACGATTACCGCCGCCTCGCCGCCTCGATCGAGAGCGACGCCATCGCGATGGCCGAGGCCGTTCCGGACCCCGGCACGACCGCCGAGGCGGCCAGTCCGCAGCTAGCGCCATCGGCATCCTCGGAGTCCGACAAGCCGCCCCGCTGACACATTCCTCCCACGGGAGGCAACGCCCACCACCAGGCCGGCGTCTGCGGTGTCCGCTCGCGGTCCCGTCCCCGGCGAAATCCGGGCCCAGGGCGCGCCTGTTGGGATTGTCGGCATGACGACGCAACCCACGGTCCTGCGCGCCAGTCCCTCCCTCCGAATCGTTCGAACGGCTCGCGTACGGGGCGGCAGGTCCAGCCGCATTCGCCTCACAGGACCAGGACACGTCCGCCGAAACTGGAGCGGAACAGGGCGTCATGGGCCTCCTGATCCGGATCAAAGCAGCAGTCCTGGACCAGACGCAGATCGTAATCCGCATCACAGGCCCAGGCGACGCTGGACAGGACCACGCCGGTGGTGCTGATCCCGGCCATGACAAGCGTGCTGACACCGCGCGTGCGAAGGTCCGCGTCGAGTGACGTGCCGTGGAAGACGCTGGCGCGCGGACAGGCATAGACGAGGTCACCCGGCTCGATCGCGAGGCCCGCGACGGGCAGACCGGTACGAAATCGTCCGCTCGGGAGATAGGGCGTGATCTGGCGGTTGGTTCCCGGCGGGGCATGTTCATAGTCTGCGCCCAGCGAAAAATTCGGGAACAGCACCGGCCGGCCCGTGGCGCGCCAGCGCCGGATCAGTGCGTTGCACCGATCCAGCAAGGGCGATGGCTTCTCTCCGAACAGGATCTCGAACACGTCGACCTGATAATGCATGACGACGAGGGCCGCTCTCTCGATGTATTCGCCCCGAATATCGACCGACATCACAATCACCCCAAGTTGAATTTCAAGCGTTGTTTGACACGCGCTGCGGAAACACAGGCCTCGTCCTAGATTTCACTTTCTGATGAGAGACTGTGGCGCCATGCAGTCATTTGCTCCACCGTCGATGTCRCCCCGCCGCAGACGATGACCAGGATGTTCTGGTAATCGGCGAGTTCCGCGACATTCTGGTAGAGCGTGGCGATGCTCGCCCCGCATGCCGGTTCGACGAGGATGCGATGGTCGTCCAGGAACCGCAGGCACGCCTCCACCGCCTCAAGATCCGAGACCACGGCGCAGTCGATGCGATGCTGTGCAAGAAGAGCAAAGGCATGCTCCGAGACCTGGTGCGCACCGAGCGAGGTGGCGATGCTCTCGATCGCTGGCAGAACGATGCGCTCGCCCCGGGCAACCGACTGGGCAAAGGAGGACGCGCCCGTCGTCTCCACCGCAAGAACGGGACAGTTCAGCGTGTGGCGCTGCAAGCCTTCGATGACGCCACTGAGCAATCCGCCGCCGCCGACGGAGAGAACGACGAGGTCGGGCTGCACTCCATCCTCGACCACCTCATCGATGATCGTCGAGTGCCCCCGCCACACCACCGGGTCGTCGAAGGGGTGGATGAACGCATCGCTCTCACCCAGCATCGCAAGCGCGCGCTCGTTTGCCTCCTGCCAGGACGCACCGTGGATCAGGACATCGGCCTTCATGTCCGAGATCAGGCGACAGGCTCTTGGCGATGTCGTCTCGGGGACGACAACCGTGACGGGGATGTCGAGCTCACGCCCGGCATAGGCGACGGCGATCCCGGCATTGCCGCCAGACGAGCTGACGAAGCGTTTCACGCCGCGCCTGGCATGGTCCTGACACGCAAGGCCAATTCCGCGGAGCTTGAAGGACCCCGAGGGCTGAAGGGATTCAAGCTTCAGCCACACCCTTCGCCCGCTCGCCCGGGAGAGAGCAGACGAGTGGTGTGTCGGTGTTCTGACATGGAGGGACATCATGACTTTCCTCTCCACCACCGTGGAGCCGAGACGATCGATCAGTGATCAGCAACGATTTTGCGGACGCTAAACATGCTCGCCGCCGCCATCGTTCAAAGGCGCCGTGGAATGCCGGACCTTGAGTTGCATGCCGACGGATAAGCGCTCCGATGCCGTTTCCGGCTGCTTGTCGGACATTTTCTTCAGCAGAAGCGTGGCTGCGAGCTGGGCTACTTTCGTGCCGTTGCCGCGCACGGCCGTGATCGATGGCGTCATGACTTCCAGGATACTGGCGTCACCGATCGACACGATCGACATGTCGCGCGGCAGCACGAGGCCGCGTTTCGCGCAGAAATGCAGGATACCGGGGATCTCGTCGATATTGGCGATGATCGCCGTGATCGGCCGCTCGCCACGGCATAGGGCCTCAAGCTTGCGGGCTCCGAATGCGCCCACCTCGAAGATACGACCTGCCGGCGGTTCCAGCCCCCGGTCTGCGAACGCCGCATCGAAACCGGCCCGCTGCTCCCGCCCGACCCAGGTGTCGAGATGACCGGCGACGAGCGCGATCTCGCGGTGCCCCAGCGCCAGCAGATGCTCGGTTGCCCTGCGAGCGCCGACACGATGCTCCGTCAGGACAGTATCGAAACCGCCATCGGGGCTGCGCTCCCAGAGCACCATGGGAATGGTGATGGCGGTAAGCCGCCGCGCCGTCTCCGGATCATTGTCGCGATTGACCGCCAGGAGCATGCCGTCGACGACGCGGTTCTGCAGCAGCGACAGGATCTCGGCCTCGCGGCTGTCGTCGAAATGCGTGCTGGCAACGATCAGCGTGTAGCCGGCGCGACGCAGGGTATTTTCCGCGGCGGCGATCATTTCAGCGGCTATGGGCTGGCGGATATCCGTGACGAGGCAGCCGACCGCGTAGCTCTTGCCGAGCCGCATCGAGCGCGCCACGGAATTGGGGTGATAGCCCAGGTCCTGGACGGCCTTGAAAACCTGCTCGCGCAAATGAGGCGCGACATTCTCGTTGCCATTGAGAACYCGTGAAGCGGTGCCGAGCCCGACACCGGCCCGGCTCGCGACGTCCTTGATCGTGATCGGCCTGGGCTCGTCCGCCGACTGCCTCGTCCCCATCTTAGCCACGCCAACCGTCCCTCTCCTGCCCCTGGCCGACATACACGTGCGGCAAGGAGCGCGCGAGCCGCGGGACCAGTTCGATGACCGTGATGCCGATCGCCTCCGCGAGATCATGGATCGAGATCTCGTCGGTGCCCTGCCGCCCCAGGACCACGACCTCATCGCCGGGGGCGACGTTGGAGATCCCCGTCACGTCGATGACCGAATGCTGAAAGGTCCGGCGCCCGAGCACGGGGCAGCGCTGGCCGTGGATCAGAACCTCCCCGAGCGGCGGAACATGGTTCAGCCCATCCCAGAAGCCGATCGGCGCGACCGCGGTCCGCATGCCGCGTTCGATGGCGATCGGCGCGCCATAGCCGATCCCCAGCACCGTTCCCGGAGGATGCTCCTGGACCTGGATGATCCGGGATTTCACGGCGGTGAGCAGAGGCGAGAGGCCGCCGCTCTCCATCCAGTGCTCGTCAAGCCCGCCGCCATAGATCAGGCGCCCAGGGTCGACCGCATTGAAGAGCATGTCGGGATAGGCCAGCACCACCCGGCTCGACGCCAGCATGAGGATGAGATCGTCGTGGCCGGCTGCCGCAGCAGCGGCTGCCGCCTGCCGGAAGAGCTCTGCCTGGCGCCTGCTGACGCCCGGATCATCCGGAGTGCTGAGATGCGAGTACAGGCCGCGCACCCTGACATGATCGGCGGCACGAAGACGCTGCAGCACGCCGGGCCATTGCTCGGGGCGCAGGCCGTAGCGGCCGAGCCCGCAATCGACCTCGACAAAGACCTCGATCCGCTCGCCAGCCGTCAGCACCGCGTCCATATCGGCCATGCTCTGGACCGTGACCGTGGCGCCGAGCCTGGCGGCGGCCGGCAGATCGCCCGGCGTGGTCGACGCGAACAACAGGACGGGAAGCGTCGTGCCGGTGCTGCGGATCGAAACGACTTCGTCAGGGCTGCCGGCGCAAAAGCCGTCGACGCCGGCCCGTTCCGCGGCCTTCGCGACCGCGGCGGCGCCAAAGCCGAAGCCGTCGCCCTTGCAGACGAAGTAGATGCGAACATCCCGTCCGACCAGACTGCGCGTTGCCGCGACATTCCGGCTCAATGCACCGAAATCGAGCTCCGCCCAGCTTGGGCGCAGGAGCCGGGCGAGATCGTGCCGGCGGCAATCGGTCCGGTTGTGGCCCGGATCGATTGCCGAGAGTGCGACTTGCGCCGTCATGCCAGCTCTCCCTCATATTCCGGGCTCAGCGCCGCCCGGCCTTGATCCCCTTCCATGAAGAGACGGAGCTGCGCTTCCGCCAGTTTCGGCAAATCGGACGCCAGGCCATCGCGACGAATGTCCGTTGCGACCCGGTCTGCGCGACCGTTCGCTCCGGTGACGACACCATAGACGTCGCGGGCGAACTCCCTGGTGAAGCGGCCGTCGCGGACATCGGCTGCGACATGGTCCGGGTCACGCTCGAGCGGATCGCCATTGCCTGCCCCACCCGGGGCGACATGGGTGAAGAGATCGCCCTTGCTGAGAGCGAGCGTCCGCATCGGCATCACCGGGAGCAGTTCAGTCGTGCCGTTCCGATCGATGATATTGAGCGATGGAGAGCCCGGACATCCGCCGAAGAGGCCCGGCGGCAGATGCGCGCGCCGGTCGGAACGGATCGTCAGCTGCGCGTCATCCCCGAGGATACGGTACGAGCGCGTGATCGCCATGCCGCCACGGCGGCGGCCGRCACCGCCTGAATTGGCGACGAGACCATAGCTCTCGATCCGCAAGGGATAGCGTGCCTCGATCAGTTCGATCGGCATGTTCGAGAGGTTCGCGCCGGGGTTGGCGATACCGTCGACTCCGTCCTTCGTGGCCCGGCCGCCCCAGCTTCCGAGAATGCCATCGGTGATCAGCCAGGTCTTCCCCTCGTGGATGCCGCTGAGCGACACGGCGGATGGTCCGCCTTCGCCGGCGGCCGGCATCCGGTCCGGCACGATCTGGGCAAACGCGTTGAACAGCACATCGAGCATCCGATAGGCCATGACGCCGCGGGCTGCGCAGGCCGCCGGCGGACGCGGGTTGACGATGGTGCCGAGCGGAGCCACGACCCGAACCGGCCGCGTATAACCCTCGCAGTTTGGAACCGCCGCCTGGACGGCGCAGCGCAAGGCGGCATAGGCGACCGAATAGGTGATCGCCACAGGTCCGTTGATGGCGCCCGGCACCTCCCCGCTGGTTCCCGTCCAGTCGATCTCAAGCTCGTCGCCTGCAACCGTGATCGTGACCTTGAAGCGGATCGGCCCGCCGCCCTCGCCGAGGCCGTCGATGAAATCCTCGGCCTCATAGACGCCGTCAGGCATCGCGCGGATCTCGTCGCGGACGAGCTTTTCCGCGTAGTCGTGCAGTTCCGCCAGCATTCCGCGCATGGCCGGCGCGCCGTATTTTTCGAGCACCTTGCCGAAGCCGCGTTCGGCGGCGGCGCAGGCGGCGATCTGGGCCCGAAGATCGCCCAGAACCTGTTCCGGAACGCGGGAATTGACCTCCAGGAAAGCCAGGAGGTTCTCGTCCATCCGGTCTTCGTGCATCACCTTGATAAGCGGGATCCGCAATCCTTCCTGGAAGATCTCAGTGGCATGCAGGGCCATACTGCCCGGCGCCATGCCGCCGAGATCAGTGTGGTGGACGAGGCTCGCTACGAAGCCTTCGACATGGCCGGCGTGGAACACCGGCTTGACCAGATAGACGTCCGGCAAATGCATGCCTCCGGCCCCGTAGGGGTCGTTGGTGATGTAGCCGTCGCCCGGCTGCATCGTCCCGCCGAAGCGTTTCAGGATGTTGACCATCACGCTCGGGAACGAGCCGAGATGCACCGGATTGGTCAGGCCCTGGGCGATGATCAGGCCGTTTCGATCGCAGAGCGCCGTCGAGTAGTCCATCGAGTCCCGGACGATCGGCGAATAGGCGCTGCGCAGGATGACCAGCGCCATCTCGTCGGCGATGGACGCGAGCGCGTTCTTGACGATCTCCAGGGTTACCGGATCGGAGCGCGAGATTTCAGGGGCAGAATGGGGGGCACTGTGAGGGGCGAGCATGACGTCACCTTTCCGAGGCTGTGAGTACGAGATTGCCCAATTCGTCGAGACCCGCCGTCCAGCCAGGAGGAACCACGCAGGTGGCGTCGTATTCCTCGACGATCAGCGGGCTTTCCCGGTCGCCGGCYGCGAGGTCGAGACGCGTGATGATCGGCGTCTCCAGGTGCCCCCAGTCCTGCCCGAACCAGCAGGTCCGCATCGATGGAGAACCCGCCACCCCCGTTCGCGCGTCCGGGGCTGACGGCCGATAGGCGTCGGTCCTGTCGCTGCGGGGACGGCCGGTCACGCGGATATTGACGATCTCGAGCGGATCGCTCGTCGATGCATGGCCATAGGTCTGCTTGTGCTCACGGTGGAAGGCCGCGCCCATGGCGGCGATGTCGATGGGGTCGCCCGGACGGTCTGTCAGCCCGATCGTCAGCTCATAGGCCTGTCCGGCGTAACGCAGGTCGGCAAGGCGGTCGATTTCGATGTCCGCTCTGGTGAAGCCATCGGCCTCGAGGCCGGCGAACATGCTGGTCTCGAGCTTGCGGTAGGCCGTATCGAGCCTGTCGGAATCGATCGCCTCAAGCGCGCAGAAATAGGTCTGCATCAGGTCGTGCTCGGTCGTCGAGTAGAGCAGGCCAAGCGCGCTGAAGACGCCGGGATGGGACGGGACGACGACACGCTTCATGTCGAGGAGACGCGCGATCTCGGCGGCCACCGCCGGACCGTTGCCGCCGAAGGCGAAGAGGGTGAAGTCGCGCGGATCGCGGCCGCGATAGGTCGAGACCGCCTTGACGGCTCGCATCATCGTCGAGGCCGCGATGGCGTAGACGCCATGGGCGGCCGTCTCGAGGTCGAGCCCCGTGGGGGCGCAGACCTGCTCGCTGATCGCACGCCGCGAGCGCTCCGCATCGAGGCGCACGGCGCCGCCGGCGATGTATTCCGGATTGATGTAGCCGAGCACGACGAGCGCGTCGGTCAGCGTCGGGCGGGTTCCGCCCGTGCCGTAGCAGGCCGGGCCCGGGACGGCGCCGGCACTGTCGGGACCGACCTGGATCAGGCCGCCGGCATCGACCCGGATGATGCTGCCGCCGCCGGCGCCGATCTCGGAGACGTCGATGAAGGGCAGCTTCACCGCGTGCCCACCGCCCTTGATCAGCTTGCTCGATATGTTGATCCCGGCCCCGACCTCGTACTCCGTCGTGCGCGCGGGCTGGCCCTGCTCGATGATCGCGGCCTTGGCGGTCGTCCCGCCCATGTCGATCGTGATGATATCGTTCGAACTTCCCGCCGCGCCGATGCGGGCGGCGGCGATGACGCCGGCAGCGGGACCGGACTCGATGATGCAGGCCGGCTTCTCGCTCGCGGACAAGGCACTCATCACCCCTCCGCTCGACTGCATGACCTGCAGCGGTGCGTGAATGCCGGCGTCGCGCAGCCGCGTCGACAGGGCACGCAGATAGGAGCGCACGACGGGCCCGAGATAGGCGTTGACCACCACCGTGCTCGTACGCTCGTATTCGCGGATCTCCGGCAGGACATCGCTGGAGCAGCTGACGAAGACCTCGGGGCCGAGCATCCCGGCGAGAATCTCGCAGGCCCGCCGCTCGTGCTGCGGGTTGGCATAAGCGTGCAGGAAACTGACCGCGACCGCGCGTGTGTCGCTCGCCGCGATGCTGCGCGCCGCCTCGACGACGCTGTCCTCGTCCAGGGGCAGGACGATGTCGCCATGGGCTCCCATGCGCTCGGCAATCTCGTAGCGCCGATGGCGCGGCACCAGCGGCGTCGGCTTCTCGTAATTCAGATTGTAGAGCTCCGGCATGCGCAGCCGGCCAAGCTCGAGGACGTCGCGGAATCCGCGCGTCGTCAGCAGCGCGGTCGTGGCGCCCTTGCCCTCCAGGATCGCGTTGGTTGCCACGGTCGTGGCGTGCACGACCTCCTCGATCTCGGTCGGCTTGCCGCCGATGCGAGCCAGCAACGCAAGCACGCCCTCGACGATGCCGCGGCTGTAGTCGTCGGGCGTCGACGGTCGTTTGAACGAATGGACCGTCTGACCGTTCTCCAGGAAGGTGATATCCGTGAAGGTGCCGCCGATATCGGCACCCACTCGAAACGAGCGCGCTGTCATAGGTTGGTCTCCGCTAGGTTTTGGACCGAGATGGGCGCTGCGTGACAACGGACGAGCCGATCGCCGAGGTGAACCTCGGGTGGCTCGCTTTGCGCACAGATCGGAATCCGGTTGCTGCAACGGGGTTCGAAGGGGCAGCCGCCATGGCGGGCCGCTTCGGGCAGTGGCGGTTCGGCCGGGCGATTGCGCCCGGCGAGCCCGCGCGGGATGGCGGCGACCAGGCGCTGCGTATAGGGATGCGCTGGCGCCGCCAGAATCTCTGCGGCAGGACCCATTTCGACGATACGGCCGGCATGCATCACCAGCACGCGGTCGCAGAACGCCCCGACGAGCCCGAGATCGTGGCTGATGATCACCAGCGTCAGGTGCTTGTCGCGATGCAGCTGCTGAAGCAGCGCAATGATCTCGTTCTGCACGGAGACGTCGAGAGCCGATGTCGGCTCGTCGGCGATCAGCACCTCCGGCTTCCTGGCCAGGGCGCGGGCGATCCCGATCCGCTGCTTCTGGCCGCCCGATAGCTGATGCGGCAGCCGACCGAGCAGCTCCGGCCCGAGGCTGACCTGCGCCAGCAGGGCATCGAGCGCTCCCGGCGCGAGCGGCCCGCCGAAGGCTTCGCTCAGGCTGCGCGCGACGGTCTTGCGCGGGTTCAAGGCCGTGTGTGCGCCCTGGAAGACGAACTGCACGCGGTTTCGGAAACGCTGCCAGTCCGCGGCCGCAAAGCTCGCAAGATCGCGTCCTTCGAACGAGACCTGACCGCTGCTCGGACGGTCGAGCCCGACGAGAAGCCGCGCGAGCGTCGACTTGCCGCTGCCGCTTTCGCCGACGATGCCGAGCACGTCGCCGGCCTGGACCTCGAAGCTCGCCCCGAGCAGAGCCGACGTCGTCCTCCGGTCGAGCAGGCGCGCCAGCGCCGAACGCGCCAGGGGGTAGCGCCGGCTTGCGCCTGCGGCGGCAAGGAGCGGCGGCGGGACTGTTTCGGCTTGGCTCATCTCAGACGCTCCGCCAGCAGGCGCTGACATGGCCGCCCTCACCCCGCAGGCTCGGCCGCAAGCTGCAGTCCGTGTCAGCCAGAGGGCAGCGCGGCAGGAAATCGCAGGCGCCTTCGCCGGGGTTCCCGGTCAGGCGGCCGGGCTCAGCGGCGCGCAGCGGGCGGCCTGGCCTTGGCACGGAGTCCAGCAGGAGACGCGTGTAGGGGTGACGTGGCGACGTGAAGATCGCCTCCGTGCTGCCGGTTTCGACGATCCGGCCGCGATACATCACCGCGATCTGGTCGCAGAACTCCGCGACGAGATCGAGATTATGCGAGATGAACAGCAGGGTGATCCCGAATGTCGCGCTGATGTCGCGCAGCAGCGCAACCACCTGGGCCTGAACGGTGACGTCGAGCGCCGTCGTCGGCTCGTCTGCGATCAGCAGGCGCGGCCGGCAGGCGATCGCCATCGCGATCAGCACACGCTGGCGCATGCCGCCGCTGAGCTCATGGGGATATTGGCCGCTCCGGCGGTGCGGATCGTCGATACCGACCTTGCCGAGGAGCTGTTCGGCCTCCGACCGGGCCGCCCCGGGGCCCGGATCGTCATGGCTGCGAATGGCGTCGACGAGCTGCCGGCCGATCGTGAAGGCGGGATTGAGGGCGGTCATCGGATCCTGGAAGATCATGGCCACCTTGCGGCCACGCAGGTCGCGACACGCGCTCTCGGGAATAGCCGTGATGTCCTGCCCTTCGAGGCTCATCGCGCCCCCCACGACCCGGCCCGAGCGCCCAAGCAGGTGCATGATCGCCAGCGCGGTGACGCTCTTGCCCGAGCCCGACTCGCCGACGATCGCGAGTTTTTCGCCGGCCCGCACCTGGAGGGTGACGCCGTGAACCACCGTCCGGGCCGCGGCGCCCTGACCAAAAGCGATGGACAGGTCATTCAGGGACAGCACGGGCGCGCTCATAGTGCCGGTCCCCCATCACGCCGCCGGGGATCGAGCACCGTCCGGAGGGCGTCGCCGACGAGGTTGAAGCCGATCACGGTCAGGAAGATCGCCAGGCCCGGCCAGGTCGCGACCCACCATTCGTCGGAGAAGGCGAGCGAGCGCGCATCGGCCAGCATTCCACCCCAGCTCGGGGTCGGTGGCTGCACGCCAAGCCCGATGAAGCTGAGCGAGGCTTCGATGATGATGCCGATGCCGATCAGGACGCTCGCCTGGACGAAGATCGGCGAGAGGATGTTGGGCAGGATATCGCTGGCCATGATGGACCAGGACCCCGCGCCTTGCAGGCGCCGCGCTGCTACGTAATCCGCCCTGGCCTCGGCCAGGGCCAGGCCGTGGGCGACGCGCGCCAGCCCGGGGATGAACAGCAAGCCGACGAGGAGAATGATCTTGGCTTCGTTGGGGAGCACGAGCGGCCCCAGCTGCACCGACTCGGTGCCGAAGATTCCGACGATCGCGATCGCCCAGACGAGCAGCGGGATCGCCGCGAAGATATCCATCAGGCCGAGCAGGACGGTCTCGACGAGCGTGCCGCTGTAGTAGCCGGAGAGGATACCGACCAAGAGCCCGCCGGAGAGGCCGATCGCGACGGTCAGCACGCCGATCATCAGGGATCCGCGCGCACCCCAGACGAGCCGGGCGAGGATGTCGCGGCCGACCTCGTCGGTGCCCAGCAGGAATGACGGCCCCGGAGGCTCCAGCCGATGCTCCATCATCAGATCGAGGGGATCGTGCAGAGGGAGCCAGGGAGCGAGAAGCGCAGCCAGGACGACGAAGCCGACGATGACCAACCCGGCCAGGCCGATGCGCGTCTGAGCGAGGCGGCACATCGTGCCGGTGAGCCCGGACAGCCGGGGCACGGCGCGGATGCCGGCGGCCGATGCCATTGGCGCAGGTGCTGTCGAACGCGCGGCGTCAAGCATGTCTCAGCCTCGGATTGATCAGCCGCTGGACAAGATCAGCAGCGAGATTTGAGAGGATGAACATCACCGTGACGACCAGGACGGTAGCCTGGATCATCGGATAGTCGCGTTGCGTGATGGCGGTCAGCAGGGCCCGCGAAAGACCCGGTATGTTGAAGACCAGCTCGATGATGATCGCCCAGCCGAACATGTAGCCGAACGACATCCCGGCGACGCTGACGAAGGGTGGAAGCGCGTTCTTCACCACGTAGCGCGCGACCAGACTGCGTCTCAAGCCGAGAGCATGCGCGGTGCGGACGTAGTCCTGACCCAGGATCTCGATGACGGAAGCGCGCATCAGGCGGCTAAGCGCACCGATATAGTAGAGCGCGATCGACAAGGCCGGCAGCACCAGGGAGGCGAGATGGGCGTGCCAGCCTTCCGAGAGCGGCGTGATCCCGATCGGCGGCACCCAGCCCAGCCTGACGGCAAAGACACGGATCAGGATCAGGGCGAGCCAGAATCCCGGGACCGACACCGCCATCAGGGATAGTACCCTGATCAGGTGGTCCGGCCAGCGGTCTTCCGTCAGCCCGGCGACCAGGCCGAGCGGAATCGCGCCGGCCAGCGTCAGGAGAAAGGTCGCGACCACCAGTTCGACTGTGACCGGCAGGCTCTCGCGCAGCTCGAGATCGATCGAACGGCCGGTGATGTAGGAGGTGCCGAAGCCCGAGCGGGGAAGCTGCGCAACCCATGCTGCGTATTGGGCGGGCAAAGCGCGGTCGAGACCGCGATCGCGCTCGAACTCATGGATCTGCTCGACGGTGGCGTCCGTGCCGAGCACGATCCGCGCCGGCGAGAGCGGGGTCAGCCGCGTGAGCGCGAAGAGGAGCGCGCTGACCACGACGAGCACGGCAAGACTGCTGAGAATGCGACTGGCAAACCACATGGTTTCTCGCCTCAGCGGAGATCGGCCACGGCCGCGTCGGTCAGGCGCAGCGTGATCCCGGTATTCGGCTCGAAGCCCTGCACATTGCTGCGCCAGAGGTTGAAGCTGTGGACGGCTCCGATCCAGGTCGACGGCGAGTCCGCCGCCAGGATCGCCTGCATATCGGCCAGGATCGGTCCCAGAGACTTTTCGTCGTCGACACGGAAGCTCTCGGTCAGAAGCGTATTGAGCCGCTCGTTGCTGTAGCCGGAGCTGCGCGTCATCACCTGGTTCGGTGTATAGATGCCCTGAATGATGAAGGTGGGATCGGAGGGACCGATGACCGCCATGAGCGCGGAGGTSTGGTTGCCGCCAAAAACCTGCTCGATGAGTTGGCCGGTCTCGAGCGGCTGGAGTTTGACCTTGATTCCGAGCCGGGCCAGCGATGCCTGGATGAAGAGGGCCGCGTCCGCGACGTCCAGCAGATAACCCTGCGACGAATAGAGCAACTCGAATTCGGCCCCGGACGCATAACGGGATTTGGCGAGATGAGCCTTCGCTCTTTCCAGGTTGAAGGCCAGGTCTTCAGCCGCCTTGGCATTGTACCACCAGGCCGAGGCGGGAGCGGGCACTGCCGAGGGCTCGACCAGACCGTTGAAGATCTTCTCGGCGATGGTCTTGCGATCGGTCGCCAGCGAAACCGCCTTGCGGAAATCGGGGTCGTCGAACGGTGGCTTTCGGGTGTTGTGGATCATCAGCATCATGCTGCCGAGCGCCGGACGGCTCGCCCCGGTGATGCCCTGCGCCTTGGCCTGCCGCAGTCGCAGATAGTCGCGGACCGGCGGCGCCCCGATGATGTGGACCGATTTCGACATCAGCGACGCGATGCGGGCCGCCTCCTCGGAGACGATCCGCACGCGCAACCGGTCCCAGCCCGGGAGATCCTTGCGCCAGTAATTCGGGTTGCGGCGGAACTCGACGACATCGTTGGACCGCGCGGAGACGAAGATGCCGGGCCCGGTTCCCAGGCCCTCAGGCCTCTGCTGGAAGATCTCGTTGCCGTATTTCTCGCGGCTCCCGGCCGGAAAGATACCCATGTATTTGGTCATGTAGTCGAGGAAGGGCCGGAACGGCGCCTTCATCTTGAAGCGCACCTTGTGGCGCGCCAGGATCTCGACGGATTCGATATTCGTCCAGACCGAGCGCCGCAGCGCCTTGTTAGCCGGGTCGAGAATATAGTCGTAGCTGTACTTCACGTCCTCGGCCGTGAAGGGCTGTCCGTTCTGAAACGCGACGTCGTCCCGCAGCTCGAAGATGTATTCGGTCCGGTCTTCAGAGATCGCGGGCAGCGACTTTGCAAGCAGTGGCCGCCGCCGCCCCTCCCCGTCGATCTCGATCAGGTTCTCGAAGATGAGCTGATTGACCACCATGGCATCGTGGTTGCCCTGGTTGATCGGATCGAAGGTCGACGGGTTCGAAGGGATAGCCACGACCAGGGATCGCTCATCCGCCGCCTGCGCCGGGAATGGCAGCCCCAGCCCGCCAACGGCTGCCGCCCCGCCCCGGAGGAAAGCACGGCGATCGAGAGAGTCATAAATCATGGCAATTCCCTCGTGGAAACGTTTCCATCTTTGGTGGAAACGTTTCACCAAGAATCCTCCTTGTCAAGTGGCCTGCCTCGCGGGTCCGCACATGTGCTCGAACGGCCCATGCCCGCCACGGGCGGGAGCAGCCAATCCCGATCGCGGCACGACCAGAGCAAAAATCGACGGAGCGACAGCTCCGGAACGGTTCAGGCGAACCGAGCCAGCCCTTTCAAGAGAGCCACCCTTGAGAGTGCGGCTCGGCTGGAGTTTGCGCCTTGACCTTTGCGACAGATCACAACAGATGGGCGTGTGAATGTTTTCATGACGTAACGTTTCGAACATTCGGTAGTTCAGGCGTTGCCGGTTCCGGATGGATAGGCAGATTTGACGTCATGATCCTTGGCCGGGACGAGCCCTCCCCTGCACGATCCCGGCACGGGGCGCAGCCGTCGCGAGTGCCGGCATGACGACGCTCTCCATGATCCTGCGCGTCGGCCCCCTCCTTGCCATCATCCTGATCGACAGCATCGGCTACACGATCGTCGTGCCGGTCCTTGCCGCGGCGCTCATCGGCGATCAGCCCCTGATGATGGCGGCAGCGCCTGCCGGCCTGCGCTATCTCGTCTATGGCGTCGCGCTCGGCCTCTACGAACTCGTCATGCTCTATGCCGCGCCGGTGCTCGGAGAGATCTCAGACCGCATCGGGCGAAAGCGGATCCTGATCCTTTGCATGCTCGGCATGGCCTTGAGCTTTGCGCTGATCGGCGGCGCCATCGCCTATAATCTCGTCGCCTTGCTGCTGATCGGCCGCTTCATCGGAGGGACCACGGCAGGCAGCCAGGCCGTCGCACAGGCCGCTGCCGTGGATGCGAGCAGCAGCCAGACGCGCGCGCTCACGCTCAGCCTCTGCCTGTTCGCGTCGTCGCTCGGCTTCATCGTCGGCCCGCTGATCGGCGGCGCGTTCTCGCATGATGCCGCTGCTGTCCTGAGCGATTTCATCCTTCCGATGGCCCTGACCGCCGGTGGCGCCCTGATCGGCCTCGTCCTGATCGCGACGACATTCCAGGAGGCACGCGAACCTCCCGCGCAGGCCGACCCGACGCCGATCAATCTGCTGATGGGAGTGGCGGGGTTTCGCGCGGCGCTGCGCGATCCTGCCATCCGCCATCTGATGCTGGTGTTCGGCCTGATGCAGACCGCCTGGGGAACCTATTTCCTGTTCCTGCCCAGCCTGGTGCTGAACCGGTTCGGCGAGGATGCGGGCACCATCTCATTGCTCATGGCCACGCTCGGCATCGGCTTTTGCATCGCCTACGGCCTCTGTCTGCCCGTGCTCGAGAAGCGGTTCGACCCGCGCGCCATCGCGACATGGTCCTTATGGAGCACCGCCGGGCTGATCGCGGCCTCGCTCGCCGTCCCCCGCCTCGACCTGCTCTGGATCATCGCCTTTCCCACGGCAATCACCGTATCGGTCGCCTATGGTGCGATCATCACCCTGTTTTCCCGGTCCGTCAGCGATGATCGCCAGGGCTGGGTCCTCGGGATCGCGATCGCGATCAATGCGCTCGTCTGGGGCCTGTCTTCGATTCTCAACGGCGCCCTGAGCGCGATCAGCTATCTCGCGCCGTTCGGGCTGTGCCTCGCCACGCTGGCTGCCAGCGCGTTCCTGATGTCATCGCCAAAGGCATCGCCTGCCGCTACGCGCCAGATTTGACGGGGATTTCCATGTTCCACCGCATTTTCGAGGATACGGCGCGGCGCCTGCCCACGGCACTGGCGATCAAGGCCGGTGAACGGCGGCTGAGCTATGCCGAGCTCGACGCCTGGGCCCACGAGATCGCCACAGCCAACCGTCAGCTCCTGCCCGCCGGCGAGAGCACATCCGAGGCAAGGCTGATCGGCCTGTGCATGCCACGCGGCATCGCGGCTGTCGCGGGCATCCTCGGCATTCTCAAGGCGGGATGCGCCTGGGTGCCGCTTGATCCGTCCTATCCCGAGGACCGCCTGCGCTTCATGCTGGAGGACGCAGCCGCGCCCGTGGTGCTGACGCTGGACGCGACACATGATGCGGCCTTCCTCCGCGAATCCGGCTGCGCGCTCCTGAATCTCGACAGGCCCCTGCCGGCAGCGGGCAGCGTGCCGGCGGCACCGCCCGATGATCCCGAGCGCACGGCCTACGTCGTCTACACCTCTGGTTCGACCGGCCGACCCAAGGGCATTCTCGGCTCGCATGCCGCGATGCTCAGCCGCTTTGAATGGATGTGGCAGGAATTCCCGTTCGAGAGCGGCGAAATCTGCTGCAGCAAGACCGCGCTCAATTTCGTCGACTCGATCTGGGAAATGCTCGGCGGCCTGCTGAAGGGCATTYCCAGCGTCGTCGCCGATGATGCGACAGCGCGCGATCCGTTCCAGCTGCTGCAGCTTCTCGCCGATGAGCGCATCACGCGCCTCATCCTGGTGCCATCCCTGCTGGCGGCCCTGATCGAGGCTGCCCGCGCCACCGGCACTCGCCTGCCCCATCTGCGCTATCTGACATCGTCAGGCGAACTGCTTCCGAGCGACCTTGCCCGCCAGGTCACGGAACTCGGCGAGAGCGTCACGCTGATCAATCTCTACGGCTCCTCGGAGGTGGCGGCCGACGCCACCTGCTGCACCGTCACCCCCGCTGCATTGACGGGCAAGATCGTCTCGATCGGCAAGCCGATCGGGCGGATGCGCGTCCATGTCGTCGACGACCATCTCCAGCCCGTCGGTCCCGGCGTCGCGGGCGAACTCTGCGTCTCAGGCCCAGGGCTTGCGAAAGGCTATCTCGGACGCCCGGACCTGACCGGCCAGGCCTTCATTCCCAATCCATTCGCAGAGCCCGGCGAGCGCGAGCATGCGCGGCTGTTCCGGTCCGGAGACATGGTCTCGACCCGGCCCGATGGCGAACTCGACTATATCGGCCGCAAGGATTTCCAGATCAAGATCAGGGGCTTCCGCATCGAGCCCGGCGAGATCGAGACGACGCTCGCAGCCCATCCGAAGATCCGTGCCTGCGCCGTCAGCGCCGCGGAAACGGCGGGAGGACGGCAACTCGTCGCCTTCTGCGTCTTGCCGGCCGCCGACAGCTTCGACAGCACCCTGTCCAGCGAGTTGCGCCGATTTCTGCTGACGCGCCTGCCCGACTACATGGTGCCTTCGCGCTTCATCCAGATCGGGGCGCTGCCGCGGCTTCCCAACGGCAAGCTCGATCGCAACGCCCTGACGGTGACCGACGAGGTCCCCGCCGTGGCGGAAGCCGACGCAGCCTCGACCGAGATGGAGCGCCGCCTTCTGGCGATCTGGAGGGCGGTGCTCGGGCAGTCCCGCGTCGGCATGGACGACAATTTCTTCGAGATCGGCGGCGATTCCATCCAGGCTTTTCGCGTTGCGGCGCGTGCGAGAGCCGATTCCGTCGTTCTGACGCCGGCCGATATCCACGACTATCCGACGATCCGCGCTCTCGCCGCCCTGCTCGAGGGCAGGACGAGCGTTGCCAGCGCATGGACGACGCCCGGCGCGGTCTCGCCGCTCAGTCCGATGCAGAGCTATTATTTCACCTGGGCCAGGCCGAACCCCGACATGTTCAATGTCGGCTTCATCACCCGTCTTGGCGCCATGCTCGACCCGCCCCTGCTGCAGGGCGCACTGCATGACGTCGTCGCCCATCACGATGCGCTGCGCCTGCGCTTCACGAAGGGCACGGAGGGCCACTATGCGCAGCACTATATCGCGCTTCCGGAGGCCCAGCGCGTCCCGGTGCACGTGCTTGCATTGCCCGCAGCGCCCCTTGAGACGCAGCTCGGCTTCATCGGCAGCGAGATCGAGCGGCTGCACGCGACGCTCGACATTGCAAACGGCCCCGTGATGACGGTCGCCCTGTTCGCCGATCCAGCCGGCAGCAACCACCATCTCTTCCTGACGATGCATGAGCTCGTCACGGACGCCCTGTCCCTGCAGGTCACGCTCGAGGATCTGCGCACCGCCTATGATGCCCTCGAAGCCGGCAAGCCCGTCGTGCTCCCGGCCAAGACCACGCCCTATCACCAATGGGTGGAGCAGGTGATTGCCTATGCGCGAAGCCCGCAGGCCGAGGCGCAGCTCGATTACTGGATCGGCGAGGCGAGCGGCGCCCTGCCCTTCCCGGAGGATGCGCAGGTCGAGGGAGCATTGCAGCGCGACATCGACAGCCATGGCTTCGAGGTTCTCGATGCAGCCGCGATGGCAGGCCTGCGCGAGCGGCTGGGCGGCGCGGCTCAATCGACCATGATCCACGCCATCGTCGCCAGTCTCGCCGTCACGGCCAACCGGTTGTCGGGCCAGCGCAACCTGATCTTTCACAAGGTCGCCCATGGCCGGGAGAGCTGCATCCGCGCTGCCGATCCCTCGCGCACGGTCGGCTGGTTCATCACCCACACGCCGATCACCGCCCGCCTGCCCGATGGCGAGCTCGACAGCGAGCCGGCGCTCGCTGCAGCGCTCGAGGCGGTCGCGGCGCAGTACCGCGCCATCCCCGACAATGGCATCGGACACAGCGCGCTGCGCTACTATTCAAGCGATCCGCGGGCCAAGATCCTGGCGCGCGAGGACAAGGTGCGCACGTTGTTCCAGTATATCGGCAATGTCTGGGAGGATAATTACGACGGCGTGCGCTTCCTCCCACCCGACCCGTCGCTGATGGACGTTCCCGATACGGTCGCGGCAGGCAACCTCGCGGACTACCATCTGCACGTCTATGCCTATGTGATGGATGACTGCTTCCGCATGAAGTTCTTCTATACGCGCCCGAATTACCGGAGCGAGACCATCCTTGCGATGGCGGAGATCTTTACCGGGTCGATAAAAGCCATGCTGGTGCCGGGATGGCGCGCCAACTGACGCTGGCGAGCGACACCGCGGACGGGCACCTCCTGCTCGCCCGGACACAGCTGCCCGAATTGATGGATGCGCTGCCAAAGGGCGCGCAGGGCAGCGTGCACCTGCTCAGACTGGCGCAGATCGCTCGTCGCGATTGGGCCTTGCTGATGGGATTGCTGGACGCGGCGGAAAGGCAGCGCGCGGCACGTTTCCGGTTCGAGGGCGACCGGGATGCCTATATCGCGGCCCATGGCCTGCTGCGGCTCGCCATCGCGTCCCGGCTGGGAGCCAACCCTGCAGAGCTGCGCCTCAGCCACCAGCCAGGTAAGAAACCCGCCCTGATCTCAGAAGATCGGTCCGATGCTGCCGTTCCGGCGATCGATTTCTCGCTGWCGCACACACGCAGCTGCGTTGGCTGCATCGTTGCCGAGGGGATCAGCGTCGGCATCGATATCGAACCGACGCGCGATCCGCCCGCCCAGGGTGAAGGCCCGCTCTCGCCCCAAGAGATCGCGTGGCTGCGCACAAGGCCGCCCCGGTCTGCCGCAGCCGAGTTCACCAAGCTCTGGTGCCGCAAGGAGGCGCTGCTGAAGTCGCTCGGGTCGCGCGAGCCGATGAGCATGAGCAGGTTTTCCGCCATTCCGGGGCAAGCCATCGCGCTTCCAGCGGGAAGCGGTTTTCCCGCCCAGGACATCAGCGTCACATCGCACCTGACAGATGACGGCATCCATATCGCGATCGCAGTGCGATCCGCCGTCCGCTAATCTGAGGCCGATCAGCGATGCCCGGATGCGTGGGGCTTTCCGCAACGGGGAACAGGGCGAGACGATCCGGATGGCGGCCGAATAGGCGTGCGCCCCGGGGCCTCATGCCCTCGGTTGATCCTTCGGAAGGGACAAGAAACGGCCGCGCCTCGGGGCGCATCCCGCAAGCGCAACCGCGGCGCGAGTGGCCTTCAGCCGCTTTTCCGACCAGCGGCGAAGTGTCCGACGCGCCAGCCGAGCTTGTCCTCGATACGCCGTGCCGCCGTCTTCACCGCCTCGACGAAAGTCAATTGCTCCTCGTTGACGCGGAACTCGGGCAAGACGATCGAAACAGTGATTGGGCAGGCGCCGGCCTCGTCCAGCACCGGCGCGGCGATACAGGCGACCGCATAGTCGGACTCGCCCGCCTGGATCGACAGGCCTGCGGCGAGCGCGTCGCGCGATTGGGCGAGCAGGACGGTGGGGTCGGTGACGGCGCGCCCGGTCGGCGATGCCTTGGCGCTCTTGCGGAAAAGGGCTGCCCGCTCCGCCTCGTCCAGGCCGGCGACCAGCAGGCGGCCAGAGGCGGTCCAGTTCAGCGGCACGCGCGTGCCGACGCGCGAGGTGATGACGAAGTGCCCCGGGCCCTCGGCCATCGCCTCGACCACCATCATGCCGCCGTCGCGGCCGCAGATCTGGACGGTCTCGCCGACTTCGCGCGCCAGCACATGCATCTCGTGCGTCGCCACGGTGATGACCTGGAGATCGCGCGCATAGGCGAGGCCATAGTGGTAGAGCCGGGGACCCAGCCAGACGCCGCCTTCGCCGGTGCGCGTCAGCAGGCTCTTGTCGAGCAGGTCCTCGACGATGGCATAGATGGTCGATAGCGGCGCGCCGATCGCACGGGCGACCTCATAGGCGGTCTGGGCTCGCCCCTCCTGCTGGAGATGGTCGAGGATCTGCACGGCGCGGTCGATGCCGCTGACGCGCGAACGCCGCGGCCCGGTGCGCCCTGGCTCGTCTTCGCTCGACTGCGTCGTCGTGGCTTTCGTCATGTCCGGGCTTTCGATACCTGCCGCGCGCTGTTTCCACGGCGGTGCCCCACTGCAGTTTCGGGTGGGCCTTGCAAACCGCGCGACCTTACCGGCACCTTCGTCAACGCCAGGACAGGCCGTGGCTGTGCCGGACCAGCCGGCGCGGGCGCGGCACGTAGCGGCTGGCCGCGATCGCTTCCGCGCCGATCACCGCGTAGCGCGGCTCGAACAGCCGCGTCAGCTGCGAGACGTCGCCGTTCGAATCGGTCGCCTCGAGATCGCCATCGACCAACTCAAAGATCGTGAAATCGGCCCTCTCGCCGATCGTGAGCCGGTCCGTCATCGCCAGCTTGATCACCGAGGCCGGGGCGTGGGTCACCGCCTCGACGATGGCGTCGAAGGGCATGCCGACCGAGAGCAGCTTCGACATCGTCGTCGCGAGGTCCCAGACCGGGAAGTTCATGCAGCGGTTGTGCAGGTCCGTCGAGATCGAGAACGGCATCAGCCCGCGCTTGATCGCGGCCTCGGCCACCTTGAAGGAGAAGGAGGCGCCGCCATGACCGATGTCGAGGCGGACACCCCGCGCGGCGCAGCGCTCGGCGAGGGTGAAGAGGTCCTCGTCCTCCATCAGGCTCGATCCCGCCTTGCCGTTGAAGCAGTGCGTGACGACGTCGCCCGGCCCCAGCGCCTCCAGCACCTCCTCGTAGAGGGCTGGCGGCTCGCCGACATGGACCATCATCGGCAGTTTCAGGATCTTGGCGATCTTCTTGCCGAGCTTGACCGGCGTCACGCCCCAGGAGCCGGTGATGACATGGCTCGCCCGGACCTTGATGCCGACGATATGCTCGCTATTCTCCGCATAGCATTCGAGGATGCGGTCGAGGTCGATGTCCTTGATGTCGCGCAGTTCCGACACGCGGTTGCAGGCGACGAGCCCGATCGAGCCGAGATTGAGGAAGGCCTTGATCCGCTCGCGCGCCGGCTCGATGACGTATTCGCGGAAACCGTGGAAATTCGCCTCGCCGGCCGAGCCCGCATCGACCATGGTCGTAACGCCGCGCGCGGCCCCGCAGTCGCTAGGCCTGAGCGAGATGTCGGTGCCGCCGTGCCAGACATGGACGTGCAGGTCGACCCAGCCCGGCGAGACGAAGGCGCCCTTGCCGTCGACGCGCAGCGCGTCGGGCGGTGCTGGCAACGCCGGGCCAATCGCGGTGATGTTGCCGTCGCCGCCGACGAGGATGTCGATCGCCGCAGCGGGGATCGCCGGGCCAAAGGCGACCGGCCTCACATTCGCGATGAGGAGAGGTTGTTGCGTCACGAACGTCATCTCAGAGATCCTTCCGCAGCCGCGGATCGAGCAGGTCGCGCAGGCCGTCGCCGACCATCTGCAGGGACAGCACGGCGAGCACGATGGCGAGGCCGGGGAAATAGGTCATCCAATCCGCCTGGCCGATATATTGCCGGCCGGAAGCGATCATCGTGCCCCAGGTCGGGACATCGGGGCTGACGCCGAGCCCGAGGAAGGAAAGTCCGGCCTCGGCCAGCATGGCGCTGGCGAAGATGAAGGTGGCCTGCACCGTGATCGGCGAGACGATGTTCGGCAGGACATGCCGCGTCATGATCCGGAAGGTCGTGTTGCCGCAGGCTCGGGCCGCCTCGACATAGGGCAACTCGCGGATCACCAGGGTCGCAGCGCGGACGATGCGCGCCAGCCGTGGCGCATAGACGATCGCGAGCGCCACGATCACCGTCACAAGCGATGGACCGAGCGCCGCGACCAGCGCGATCGCCAGGAGGATGTCGGGGAACGCCATCATCGCGTCGATCAAGCGGGCGGTCGGCGTGTCGAGCCGCTTGAAGAACCCGGCCAGCAGCCCGAGCGTCACGCCGATCAGCGACGACAGGACGACGACGGCGGCGCCGACCGAGAGCGACAGGCGGCCGGCATAGAGCATCCGCGAGAAGAGGTCCCGGCCGAATTCGTCCGTACCGAACCAGTAGGTCGCGGACGGTGGCTTCAGACGGTTGACGATCGAGAGCCGGCCGGGCGCATAGGGCGCGATCAGCGGCGCCAGCGCCGCGAGCAGCACGAAGACGAGGAGGATCGCGAGGCCGATCGCCACTGTGCGGCGTTTCATCAGCTGTCGCAGGAAGGTCCGGCCGCGGCGCGGCGCCAGCGCATCGGGTGTGAGGTCGACCATCAGTAGCGCACCCTTGGATCGACCAGCAGATAGAGCATGTCGATCGCGAAATTGATCAGGACATACAGGCCGGCGATCACGAGCAGCGCGCCCTGGATCACCGGATAGTCGCGTCGCAGCACGGCCGAGACCACGAGGTTGCCGACGCCCGGCAGGCCGAACACCGTCTCGGTCACGACCGCGCCCGAGATCAGCACGGCGGCTGTCAGCCCGAGCACGGTGAGGATCGGGATCAGCGCGTTCTTGAGCGCATGGGTAAGGATGACGGCCTGCTCGCCCAGCCCCTTGGCCCGCGCCGTGCSGATATAGTCGTCACCGAGCACGTCGAGCATCGAGGCGCGGGTGAAGCGCATGATCAGCGCCGAGGAGACGAGCCCGAGCGCAACCGCCGGCAGGATCAGGTGCCGGATCCGTTCGATAAGGCTCGTATCGGGCCCGCCATAGCCGGAAACCGGAAGGATCTGCAGGCGCACGGCGAAGATCTGCATCAGGATCAGCCCGAGCCAGAAGCCGGGGATGCTCGCGCCGAGCATGGCGAGCGTCGTCGCCGCCTGGTCGAGGAAGGAGCCGCGCCGATAGGCGGCGTAGATGCCGACGGGCAGCGCGATGACGCTCGCGATGGCCAGCGACAGCAATGTCAGGAAGAAGGTCGGCTCGGCCCGCTCCAGCAGCGCGGAGGTCACCGGCATGTTCAGGAAGATCGACTGGCCGAGATCGCCGCGCAACAACTGCCCGACATAGAGCACGTATTGCGAGAGGATCGAGCGATCGAGCCCGAGCCTGGTGCGTAGATCTGCGACGTCCTGCGCCGTCGCATCGGGGCCGAGCATCACCGCGGCGGGGCCGTGATCACACGGCCGGTCGACGAAGGGGGATCACTTTTTCAGGGTGACGTTCCAGAAATAGGGCCAGGGCGCCGGCACGACGCCGTCGAGCTTCGCGGATTTCGCGGAAAGCGCGTTGAAGTCGCCGATCTTGATGAAGGGCACCTCGTCATAGATCGTCTTCTGCACATTCGCCCACAGCACGGCCCGCTTGGCGGGGTCGGCTTCGGAGGTGAAGGCGTCGACGGCGGCCTTGCGGGCAGGCGTGTCCCACCAGCCGGGCGAGCTGGTCGACAGCGAGCCGATCAGCGCCGGTTCCGGCAGGAAGGGGCTGTGGGTGATGTAGATCTCCCACAAGGCCTTGTCGGTCCGCCGCTGGGTCAGGGTCGCCCAGTCGACGACCTGCATGTCGACGGTGAAGCCGGCGAGCTTCAGATACTCGGTCGCGACCTGCGMCATCTTGTAGTGGAACTCGTACTGGCGGCTGGTCAGGATGCGGATCGGCTCGCCCTTGTACCCGGCCGCCTTGGCGGCGGCCCTCGCCTTGTCGGCATCGCCGACATTGTAGTTCCCGGCGACGCCCGCATCGGTGTGCCAGACATAATCCGACGGATAGATGTCGCCGTCGAGCGCGTAGAACTCCGTGCTGCCGAACGCCGCGGCCAGCATGTCCTCCATGTTCAGCGCCATGCGGATCGCCTTGCGGACCGCGACGTTCTTCGCCGCGCCCTCGGCGGTGTTGAAGATGAAGACGGGATAGCCGAAGGGCTTCAGCAGGACGGGCTGCGAGGCCGCCCCCTTCAACCGGTCGATGGATTCCACGGGAATTGAATCGACATAGGAGTATTGGCCGGAAACGGCCGACTCGACGCGGGTATTCGCATCCGGAACCGGCACGAAGCGGACCTCGTCCAGCAGGGCGCGCCGCGCGCCGCCGTAGCCGTCGCCCTGGCCGTCGCGCGGCTTGTAGCCGGCGAAGCGGACGAGCTGGATGTACTGATCGGCCTTGCGCTCCTTCAGCATGTAGGGGCCCGTTCCGATGAACTCCTTCATCGGTTCGCTCTGCTTATTCGCCGGGATGATGATCGCGGCTGAGTTGTTGAAGGCGAGCAGCGAGGTCAACGGTGCATAAGGCTGCTTCAGCGTGATCACGAGCGAGGCCGGGCCGGCGGCCTCGACGCTCTCGATGAAGCCCGCCGCCTGCTTTCCGCGCGAGGCCAGCTTCATCCAGCGCTTCAGCGAGGCGACGGCATCATCGGGGGTCAGCTCGGAGCCGTCATGGAATTTGACGCCCGGCCGCAGCGCGATGGTGTAGCGCTTGCCGTCGTCGCTGATCGCGGGCAGCGCATCCGCGAGTAGCGGCGTCACCTTCCAGCTCTTGTCGAATGTGTAGAGGGTCTCGAAGACATGCTGGGTGATCGTGCCGACCAGATCGGCGGTCGAGACCATCGGGTCCAGGGTCGGCGGCTCGCCGACGGTCGCCACCGTGGCGATGCCCCCGGTCTCTTGTGCGAGGGCGAGCGACGGTCCGGTGAGCAGGCTGCAGGCGAGGAGGCATCCGAGCAGGCGTTTCATGGTCCCTCACATTCTTTTATTATGTAATACTATGTCTTATAACAGAATATCGACCCGCGATGAATGTCAACGCATGGCGTGCGTCGATGCTCAGCCGGGCCATTTCACCGAGGCGGCGGCGTGCCGGTTTCGGCGTTCCGCCAGCGGATCGCGTTGCTGCGCCGCACCGCTTCGCGTTCGGCGACGATGCGGCACCGGCACGGAAGACGGCCGGCTGGTCGGCCTGGGGGGAAGACGAACTGGAGCTCGGGTACGCCATCTCGCCGGAGCATCAGGGCTGCGGCTATGCCGTCGAAGTGGCGTCAGCGCTCTTGTCTGAGGCTCGTCGGCATCGGCTCCCACGGCAGTTGGTGGGGTTCGCACTGGAGAACAACGCGGCATCCAGACATGTTCTGGAGCGGATCGGCATGACCTTCGAAGGCGAGCGTGTCATCGGGGGCCTGCTGCACGCCTTCTATCGCGCAGCCGACTGAGGACAGACCCGAACCGGCGGCCGGGCGCCCGGCCCCCTCCTCCMGGATAGCGAAGCTTGCCCCCCGGACGCCTCCGCTCCTGCATGCCGCGAGAGCGGTGCAGCGCGTTGCTCAGCGCGCCCGCGGGTCGAGGGCGTCGCGCAGGCCATCGCCGAGCAGGTTGAACGACAGCACGGTTGCGAAGATGGCGATGCCGGGCCAGAGCGCCATCCAGGGCGCATTGCTCAGGAAGCGCTGCGCCGAATTCAGCATCGAGCCCCAGGAGGGCGCCGGCGGCTGCAGGCCGAGGCCGAGGAAGGACATGCTCGCTTCCGCAATGATCGCGGCTGCGATCGTCAGTGTCGCCTGGACCATGAGCTGCGGCAGGATGTTCGGCAGGATGTGGCGCACCGCGATGCGCCATTGCGGATTGCCGACCGCGCTTGCCGCTTCGACATAGTCCTCAGCCTTGATCGAGAGCACCTGGCCGCGCGTCAGGCGGATGAAGAGCGGCATGGCGGTGATGCCGATCGCCAGCATCGCATTGGTCAGGCTGGGCCCGAGGAAGGCCGCGAGCGCGATCGCGAGGATGAGGAACGGGCAGGCCAGCATCGCATCGGTGAAGCGGCTGATCAGGCCGTCGACCAGGCCGCCGAGAAAGCCGGCTGCGAGCCCGAGCGGCACGCCGATCGCCATGGCGATGCCGACCGAGGTCAGGCCTGCCAGCAGCGAGGCCCTGGCGCCCCAGATGATGCGCGAAAGCATGTCGCGGCCGGCCTCATCAGTGCCGAACCAGTGCGCGGCGGAGGGTGCCTTGCGCACCGCGGTCCAGCTCTGCGCCGCCGGGTCGTAGGGCGCCAGAAGCGGCGCGAAGACGGCGACGAAGACCATGAGCAGCACGACGGCGAGACCGACCAGCGCGCTCTTGCGCTTCGACAGGCGCCGCCACACGCGGCCGCGGAAGAAGTTCGCGACGGGATTGGCCGAAGGCTTGGGTTCCGAGATCGTCAGCACAGGTCAGCTTCTCAGTCTTGGGTTGACGAGGATGTATCCGATGTCGGCCAGCAGGTTGAGGACGATGTAGAAGAGCGAGGTCACGAGCACGACRCCCTGCACCACGGGATAATCGCGGGTGAAGACGGCATCGACGATCAGCTTGCCGAAGCCCGGGATCGTGAAGATCTGCTCGGTCAGGACCGCGCCGGAAAGCAGCGCGCCGAACTCAAGCGCACCAAGCGTGATGATCGGCGTCAGCGCATTGCGCATCGCATGCTTGAACACGACGACCCACTCACTGAGGCCCTTGGCGCGCGCGGTGCGAACGTAATCGCTTTCGAGCGCCTGGAGCATCGCGCTGCGGGTATGGCGCATGATGACGCCGGCGATCGCGGTGCCGAGCACGCAAGCCGGCATGATCGTCGTCGAGAGGTTCATCTTCAGATCCTCCCAGGGGCTGACGAAGCCCGAGGCCGGCAGCCAGCCGAGATGGACCGAGAAGAACATGATCAGCATGATGCCGAGCCAGAAATTCGGCACCGAGATGCCGGCAAGCGACGCGACATTGGTGGTGTAGTCGATGGCGCTGTTGGGGCGCAGAGCCGAAATGACGCCCGCCGTGATGCCGACCACGAGCGCGATCAGGATGCCCATGACCGCGAGCTGCAGCGTCACCGGCAGCTTGAGCAGGATCAGCTCGAGGACGGGGCGGTTATGGCGCATGGATTCGCCGAGATCGCCGGTCACCACGCCCTTCAGCCAGTAGAGATACTGGACGATCAGGGGCTGATCGAGGTGATACTGGGCGCGGATCGCGGCCAGCGTAGCCTCATCGGGATTTTCGCCGGCGAGCACGAGCGCCGGGTCGCCCGGCAGGAGATGCTGCAGCGAGAAGATGATCATCGACAGAAGGATGACCGTCGGGACGAGTTGCAGAAGGCGGCGTCCAAGAAGCGAAGACATGGGTCAGCCCTCCGTCACGGTCTGGGCCGGCCGCGCAGCCATGGCTTCAAAGGCCGCGAACAGCTTTTCGAGCTTCGGGTTGCGTGGTTCACGCGCAATCTCGGCTGCATCCTGTGCCGGCAGTTCGCGCCAGAAGGCGCAGGCATTGGCATGGCCGCCCGCTTCGACCTCGAGCACCATGCTCACGCTCTTGCAGGCCGGTCGCGCATGCGGGCAGCGTGTATGCAGCCGGCATCCTTCGGGCGGGGACAGCGGGCTCGGCAGATCGCCATGGAGTCTCGCCGCGCGCGAGCGCTGGTGGCTCGGCGGCGCCGCGACCGGAATGGCCGAGAGCAGCGCCCGCGTATAGGGGTGGCGCGGCGCGGCGAAGATCTCGTCGGAGGTGCCCATCTCGACGACCTTGCCGAGATACATCACGGCGACGCGATCGGCGATGTGCTTCACGACACCGAGGTCGTGCGAGATGAAGACGAAGGCAATACCGAGCCGCTTCTGTAGGTTCTTCAACAGGTTGAGGACCTGCGCCTGGATCGAGACGTCGAGGGCCGACACCGCCTCGTCGCAGATGATCGCCTTCGGCTCGGAGGCGAGCGCCCGGGCGATGACCACGCGCTGGCGCTGGCCGCCGGAGAATTCATGCGGATAGCGGTCCGCCTGTTCCGGGCGCAGGCCGACCATGTCGAGAAGCTCCGCGACGCGCCTGGCGCGCTGCCCGGCCGGCACGATGTCGTGCAGCATCAGCGGCTCGGCGATCGTCTGGGCGATCRTCATGCGCGGGTTGAGCGAGGCATAGGGGTCCTGGAAGATCAGCTGCACATGCCGGCGCTGTGCGCGCACGGCCGCGTGGCTGGCGTGGGTGACGTCCTGCCCGTCGATGAAGACCTCGCCGGAGCTGGGCTCGATCAGGCGCATCAGCAGGCGGCCGAGCGTCGACTTGCCGCAACCGGATTCGCCGACGATGGCGAGCGTTTCGCCGGGCATCAGCGACAGGGTCACGTCATCGACCGCGCCGACGGACGCGAGCGGGCGGCCAAACAGCGAGCGCTTGACGACGAAGCTCTTGCCGAGGCCGCGGGCTTCGAGGATCGGCTTGGCCGCGGGGGAGCTGGAGGCGCTCTGGATCATGGGACGAGGTCCTGCATGGGCGCACGCCAGCAGCGGCTGAAATGGCCGGCCGTGACCTCGATGAGGTCCGGCATCTCGGCGCAGCGCGCGACGCGGAAGGGGCAGCGCGCCTGGAAGCGGCAGCCCGAGGGCGGATTGGCCATATCGGGCACGGTGCCGGTGATGGCGACCAGCTGCTCGCGCTTTTCGTCGAGACGCGGTAGCGAGCCGAGCAGGCCGACCGTGTAGGGGTGCTGCGGGAAGGTGAAGAGATCCTCGACCGAGCACTGCTCGACGACCTGGCCGGCATACATGACGATGACGTCGTCGCAGGATTCCGCGACCACGCCGAGATCATGGGTGATGAGGATGATGGCGGTGCCGGTCTTCTGCTGCAGCTCGCGCATCAGCTCGAGCACCTGCGCCTGGATCGTGACGTCGAGCGCAGTCGTCGGCTCGTCGGCGATCAGCAGCTCGGGATCGCAGGCGAGCGCCATGGCGATCATCACGCGCTGACGCATGMCGCCCGAGAGATTGTGCGGATATTGATGGTAGCGGGTCTCGGGCGACGGAATGCGCACCAGCTTCAGCATGGCGATGGCGCGTTCTGTCGCCTCCTTCTTCGAGATCGGGCGGTGGCGCAGGATGACTTCGTTGATCTGCTCGCCGACCGTATAGGACGGGTTGAGCGAGGTCATCGGCTCCTGGAAGATCATCGCCAGCCGGTTGCCGCGCAGGCTGCGCATGCCTGATTTGCTCTCGTCGAGCAGCTCGCGGCCATCGAAATTGACGCGGCCGGAAATGCGCGCGCTGTGCTCGGGCAGAAGCCGCATCACGGCGAGCGAGGTCACGCTCTTGCCGCTGCCGGATTCGCCGACGATCGCCAGCGTGCGCCCCTTCCGGACCGAGAAGCTGACGCCGTCGACCGCAGTCACGGTGCGCGTGTCGCCTTCGAAGGCGACACGCAGGTTGTTGACGTCGAGGACGGACGCGGATGCGTCATCAGCCCGAACGGATCGGAGTGGGGTGCTCATCGCGTCCTTGGTACCGGTTCAGTTCTTGGTTCCTGGGTGCCGGCTCAGTTCTTGCGGCTGACGTCAGCCAGGCGGATGATGCCATCCGGAGCGGGCTTGAGGCCGGTGATCTTGGAGCTGTGCGCGAAGATCCACTGCGAGTGGTAGAGATAGACGATCGGCAGGTCCTTGAGCAGGATCGCGACCGCCTTGGCGTATTCGGCCTGGCGCGCGGCGGGGTCCCCGAGCGAGCGGGCCTTGGCGAGGATCGCGTCGAGCGCCTCGTTGCAATACTTGGCGTCGTTCGTCGCGGCGCCGCAGGAGAGCATCGGGGTGACGTTCAGGTCGGGATCGACGCGGCCGCTCCAGCCGACGAGATGCGACTGGAACTTGCCCTGACGGGCGACGTCGAGCAGCGTCATCAGTTCGGTCGGCTTGATCGAGACCTTGATGCCGATGTCCTGGACCATCGCCTGGATGAGCTGGGCGACCTGCTGGCGCTCGGCATCGGTGGGAACGAGCAGTTCCAGATTGACCGACTTCACACCGGCCTCGGCCATCTTCTTCTTGGCGGCGTCGAGGTCACGGGCCGGAACCGGGAAGCTCTTGTCGTAGAACGGGCTCGACGGCGGGAACGGCTGGTTGCCGATGCTGGCCTGGCCGTCGAAGACGACATTGCTGATGGCCTGACGATCGATCGCGAGGCTGAAGGCTTCGCGGATCGCGGCCTTCTTGCCGGCATCGAGATTGGCGCCATCGCCACCGATGCTGAAGGTGATGCCGTAATAGCCAAGGCCGACGACGGGATCGACGGCGAGCGCCTTGTCGGCCTTGACGGCGTCCACGTCGGTCGCTGCCAGACGCTCGATCAGGTCGAGCTGGCCCGAGCGCAGGTTCAGCAGGCGGACGTTGGAATCCGGCATGCCGCGATAGATCAGGCGATCGAACTTGTACTTCGCCGCATCGTAATATTGCGGGAATTTCTCGAGGACGATGCGGTCCTGGACCACGCGCTCGAGGAATTTGTAGGGACCGGAGCAGACCGGCGCATCGGTGAACTTGTCGCCGAGCTTTGCACCAGCCGCCGGGCTGATGATCATGCCGGCGCGGTCGCTGAGCGCGGCGAGCAGCGGAACCGAAGGCTCCTTGAGGCTGATCTTGACGGTGGTCGGATCGACGGCTTCGACGCTCTTGATCGCGCTGATCTCAGCCTTGCGCCGYGAGATCCCCGAGGTGAGCGCGCGCTCCAGATTGTACTTGATCGCCGCGGCGTCGACCTTGGTCCCGTCGTGGAAGACGGCATCGCTGCGCAGCGTCAGGGTCAGCACGGTGCTGTCTGCGCTCCATTCCCAGCTGGCCGCCAGCATCGGGATGATTTTGCCGTTCTGGTCGATGTCGACGATCTTGTCGCAGAGCGACTGCAGCACGTGGCGGCCGACGAAGCTCCAGTTGGACACGGGGTCGAGCGTATCAGGATCGTCCTGCAGGCCGATCTTGAGAACGGTCTGGGCGGCGGCGGGCGCCACCGTCACGGCCATGGCGCCGAGCGTCAGGCTGGCTGCGAGTGCAAGATAAGTCGGTTTCATCGATAGTCCCCTCTCCTGTTCCGGAATGCTTGTCTCATTGGGGTCAGCGGGTCGGGATCAGCGGGCGACCGCATAACCCTGGACGCCGCGCGGGTTGGCGCCGGCCTTCACCAGCTGCACATCGCCATCCATCTCGCGGGCGACCGCCGAGAGGCGTCCTTCGGACCAGGCGTCGCCGACGGTGATCTTGTGGCCCCGCGCCGCCAGATCGTCGCGGACCGCCTGCGGGAAGCGGTCTTCGAGCGTGACCGCGCCGAAGCTGATCTCGCGCGGCCAGAAGGAGCTCGCTAGATGGTCGGTATGGAAGGACGGGGCGTCGATCGCTTCCTGCAGGTTCATGCCCTTGTGGAGATGGCGCAGCAGCATGATCAGCTGCCATTGATCCTGCTGGTCGCCGCCCGGCGTGCCGAAGGCCATGTAGGGCTGGCCGTCACGATAGACGGTCGACGGCGTCAGCGTCGTGCGCGGCCGCTTCGACGGCGCGAGCGTGGAGTTCAGGCCCTCTTCGAGCCAGAACATCTGCGCGCGGGTCGTCAGGCTGAAGCCGAGACCGGGAATGACCGGGCTCGACTGGAACCAGCCGCCGGACGGCGTCGCCGACACCATATTGCCCCAGCGGTCGACGGCGCTGACCTGCACGGTGTCGCCGCGCTGGGCGCCTTCGCGGGTCAGTGCCGGTTCGCCCTGCCTGTCATTCGGCAATTTGGCTTCGCGGGCGACCGTCGGCTCGCCGCCGCCAAGGCCGGGCTGTGCAATGGTGCCAACCGTGCGCAGCGGCGGCAGATTGGGATTGCGCCCCTCAGGGGTGCCGGGGAGGACGTCCATCGACGCCTTACCCGTGATCAGCGCGCGGCGGATATCGGCATAGCCGGAGGAGAGCAGCGCCTTGATCGGTACATCGGAGCTGTCGCCGTACCAGGAATCGCGGTCGGCCATCGCGAGCTTGGCCGTCTCGACGACGAGATGCACGAAATCGGCGCTTGTCGGATCGAGATCGGCGATATCCGTGCCCTTGAGGATCTGCAGCATCTGCAGCAGGACCGGTCCCTGCGACCACGGCCCACATTTGAAGACCTCGCAGTCGCCATAGGTCACGGAGACCGGCTTTTCGATCTTCGGCTGATAGTCAGCCATGTCCTGGGCGGTGATCAGGCCCTTGTGGCGGCGGCCCGAGACGTCCCAGACCTCTTGCGTGGCGCAGAATTCCTCGATCCGCTCGGCGACCGGGCCGCGATACCAGAAGTCGAGCGCCGCATTGATGCGTGCCTCGCGATTCCCGGCCGATTTCGCGTGGTCGAGGATCTGCTGGTAGAGCGCCGCGATCTGCGGATTGCGGAAGAGCTTGCCGGACTGAGGGGCCACGCCGCCCGGCAGGTAAATCTCCGCGGAGCTCGGCCAATGGGTCTCGAAGAGCTCGCGCATCGAGGCGATCGTCCGGGCGATGCGTGGCACCAGCGGGTGGCCGGTCCTGGCGTAATAGATCGCGGGCGCCAGCACGTCTTCGAGCTCGGCCGTGCCGTAGTCGCGCAGCAGCGTCAGCCAGGCGCCGAATGCGCCGGGAATGCAGGCGGCGAGCAGGCCGGTGCCCGGAATGATATCGAGGCCGAGATCCTTGAAATGCTTGATGGTCGCCTTCGCAGGGGACGGCCCCTGCCCGCAGATGACGATCGGCTGATCGGCTCCGGCCGGGGTCACGATGATCGGCACCTCGCCGGCGGGGCCGTTGAGATGGGGCTCGACGATCTGCAGGACGAAACCGGTGGCGACCGCGGCGTCAAAGGCGGTGTGGCCCCTTTCCAGGATGGACATGCCGACGGTCGAGGCAAGCCAATGCGTCGAGGAAACGGCTCCGAATGTGCCCCTGAGTTCCGGTCGCGTCGTAAAAGTCATGGCAATTCCTCATTTCCAGCCATCCGCGACCGCCTTGAGGAAGGCTGTCGACAAGGCCGGAGATCCACGCGGGGATGTTAGACAAGCCTCAGGATTTTGTGCCGCTGCTCATGCGGGAGCGGCTCGTTTTGTATATTTTTTGTCTACATTGCAATAGGATTGTGTACTCATCGGGATCGGCCGAGATGGTCAACTCAGGGGATGGCGAGCTTGGGAATTGAAGATCGCGCGATGCTGGACGTGCCGGCCGCCACCAAGAAAAGTCGCAGTGATTTCATCGCCGAACAGCTCGAAGAGGCTGTGATCAACGGCGAATTTCCGGCGGGCTCCCGGCTCGATGAAGCCTCCATCGCCCTGCAGTTCGGCGTCTCCCGCACGCCCGTCCGGGAAGCACTGCATATCCTGTGCGGCCGCGGGCTGGCCGAGCGCGAGCCCTATAAGGGCGWGGTCGTGACGCAGATTTCCACGGAGCGCATCGACGAGATGTTCGAGGCGATGGCCGAGCTCGAGGCGACCTGCGGCCGGCTCTCCTCACACCGGATGACGATGCGGGAGCGGGCCGAACTCGAAAGCCTGCACCGCCAGATGAATGCGCTGGCCGACGATGGCGACCTCGATGGCTACACCGAGCTCAACACGCAGTTTCACAGCCTGCTCTTCCAGGGCAGCCATAACAGCGACCTGATCGCGGTTGCCCAGACGCTACGGCTGAAGCTCGCGCCCTTCCGCAAATTCCAGCTCAAGGACAAGGGACGCATCAAGCGCTCCTGCCGCGAGCATCAGCAGATCGTCGACGCGATCCTGGATCAGGACGCCAAGACTGCGGAAAACGCGCTGCGCCGCCATCTCGTCTCGGCGGCCCAGGAAGTCCTGATCAAACGGCAGCGTCAGGAAGACGAGGCCGTCGCCAAGAATGCGCTCTGACGCGCTCTGAAAGGTACGTTCCAAATGACTGATAGCATTGAGAAAGAGGCGATCTGTGCGGTGATCGCCACGATGCAGGCGGCCTGGAACCGCGGCGATTTCGCGGGCTATATGGCTGGCTTCGCCAATCCCGATGTGATCTTCGTCTCGCGCGGCCGCATCCAGAAGGACTGGCAGGGAACGCTCGACCATTACATCGCCGATTATGGCGGCGGGCCGGGTTCGCAGGGCGAGCTCGCCTTTTCGAACATCCGCATCGAGATGCTGGGGCCCGATGCCGCCCAGTTGATCAGCGACTACAAGCTGGTGCGCGCGGCGGGTAACCAGACCGGCGTCAACACCCGCCTGATGCGCAAGCGCGACAATGGATGGGTCATCGCCCTCAACCACGTCTCGCAGATCGAAAGCAACACGCAGGCGGGAAAGGCCCCTGGGAACTAACCCGGATGCGGCCGACCGTCGGAGCCGAGCACGGGTCGCGGCGTGAACAGCGCCGCGCCGCCCAGCCGAGTGTCACGCAGCCAGTACGGTAACAGGCGTTCCGGGGGCGACGCGTGCGTAGAGATGCACGATATCCTGATTGATCATCCGGATGCAGCCCGACGAGACGTTGGTGCCAACACTGTAGGGCTCCAGAGTGCCGTGAATTCGGTAGCCAAGATCCCGACCTTCCCCGAAAAGATACAGGGTACGCGCGCCCAGCGGACTATTGGGGCCACCGCGCACGCCAAGGCCCCTCGGCGTCTTCTCGAGCTGGGCCTTGATGGCTGGCTCACGCTCAATCATTTCGCGGGGCGGAACCCAATCGGGCCAGTCCCGCTTCATGTTGACCCGCGCCAAGCCGGACCAGGCGAAGCCCTCACGTCCAACACCGACGCCGTAGCGGGTCGCAACGCGGGGCGTTTCGACGAAATAGAGATGGTAAGAGGCCGGATCGGCGATGATCGAGCCCGGGGCCTCCTCTCGCGTAAGCTCGACGGTCTGGCGCAGATAGGCCGGATCAACCTTTCGATAATCCACCGTCCGGACCGCAAACCGCTCACCTGGATAATCCGTATAGACTTCGGCGTAGTTCGGCCGCGCCAATGTACGCGTCGGGCTCGCTCTGGCTGGGGAAACAGCCGGCAGGCCGACGCTGCTTCTCGTGCCGCATCCCGCGAGCCCGGCAGCGGCAAAGGTCAAGGCAGACATGGTAAAGCAACGGCGGGTCGGCATGGATGTCTCTCAGGCAAGGCTTTGGAGAAACATGGACTTAGATCGTTAGGGCGACGTTAAGCCGACTCAGGAGGGCGAAGCCGCTGTGGAGCGAGGAGGCGGAAGCTGAAGAACCAAGCCTCCAGCCAGCTTGCCGCCCAAGGCATCGCACGCTATTCCCGGTTGAATACAGCGCCTCGATGCCGATCCGGCATCCCGGCATTGCACGTCCGACGCTTCATCGGCTTGCGGGAGGATAGTCATGAGATCGCGCGTCCCGGCTCTTCTCCTCGCCTTGTTGCTTGCGCCGCTGATGGCGACGTCCGGCCATGCCGAGCGGATCGTCACGGACCAGCTAGGGCGGACGGTGACGCTGCCCGACACTGTCTCGCGGGCCGTCGTGCTCCAGCACCAGACGCTCAATCTCGTCGTCCAGATGAACGCGACCGGCAAGCTCGCCGGCATCCTCGACCAGTGGAAGCAGCAGCTCGGCGCGAACTATGTCCGCCTTGCTCCCGAGCTCGCAAAATTGCCGATGCCGGGCGGCCTGACCAAGCTCAATATCGAGGCCCTGCTGCAGCTGAAGCCCGACGCGGTCTTCGTCACCAACTACGCGCCGGCGGAGATGATCGGCCAGATCGAGAAGGCCGGCATTCCCGTCATCGCGATCTCGCTGCTGAGCGCACCGCCGGGCGAGGCGACCAAGGTCAGCCCCGTCGTCGCCGATGAGCAGGCGGCCTATGAGAGCGGTTTCGCCGAGGGCGTCAGGCTGGTCGGTACCGTGCTCGACCGCAAGGACGAGGCCGAGGCGCTGGTCGCCTATGCCCAGGCCAAGCGCAAGCTGGTCGCACAGCGGCTCGCTTCGGTCGCGCCGGGGCAGCGCGTCAGCGCCTATATGGCCAATCCCGACCTCAACACCTATGGCTCGGGCAAATATACCGGCATCATGATGAACCGTGCCGGCGCGGCCAATGTCGCCGCCGCCTTGCAGGGCTTCAAGCAGGTGACGATGGAGGATGTCCTGAAATGGAATCCCGCCGTCATCTTCGTGCAGGAGCGCTATCCTGAGGTGGTCGAGGAGATCCGGCGCGCCCCGGCCTGGCAGCCGATCGAGGCGGTCAAGGCGGGCCGCATCTACCTGATGCCGGAATATGCCAAGGCCTGGGGCTATCCCATGCCCGAGGCGATGGCGCTGGGCGAGCTCTGGATGGCCAAGAAGCTCTATCCCGACCGCTTCGCCGATATCGACATGCAGGCCGAGGCGGACGCCTATTACAGGCGCTTCTACCGCACCGGCTACGATTCTTTCCATTGACGGCGGGGGCCGACCGCCGCGTGGCGCGCACAAGACGTCGCGCCGCCCCCGGCCTTGTTCTGGCGCTTCTTGCAGGCGCGCTCGTGCTCGTCCTGCTGGTCTCGCTCGGCATCGGCCGCTACGGCATTTCACCGGCCCGTGTCGGGCAGATCCTGCTCGCATTCGACGGCACGGATGCGATCGAGCGCCATGTCGTGCTGACGGTCAGGCTGCCGCGCGTCCTGACCGCGCTTGCGGCCGGGGCGGGGCTGGCCCTGTGCGGGGCGGCGCTGCAAGGGGTGTTCCGCAACCCGCTGGTCGGCCCGCATATCATCGGCGTCTCGACCGGGGCGGCCTTCGGCGGCACGCTCGCGATCCTGCTGAGCGGGCCGCGCGGGCTCCTGCTGCTGCTCGCCTTTCTCTTCGGCATGCTGGCCCTGCTGATGGTCTACGCGCTGAACGCGCTGGTGGCGCGGCGCAACATGCTGGTCCTGGTGCTGGCGGGCGTCGTCGTCAGCGGCTTCTTCGGCGCCCTGGTGAGCCTGGTGCAATATCTCGCCGACGCCGAGGAGAAGCTGCCGCGCATCGTGTTCTGGCTGCTCGGCTCCTTCGCCACCGCCGATTACGACAAGCTCGCGCTGATGCTGGGGCTGCTTGCGCCGGGCGCCGTCCTGCTCCTGCTGCTGCGCTGGCGCATCAACATCCTGTCGCTGGGCGAGGAGGAGGCACGGGCGCTCGGCGTCCGGACCGAGCCGACGCGCTGGCTCGTGCTGACGCTGATCGGGCTGATCGTCTCGGCCCAGGTCGCGGTCAGCGGCGTGATCGGCTGGATCGGCCTCGTCATCCCGCATCTGGCGCGGATGCTGGTCGGCCCCGACCATCGCGCCCTCATGCCGGCGGCGATGCTTGCCGGCGGTCTGTTCATGGTGCTGGTCGACGATGTCGCGCGCAGCTTGAGCCAGAGCGAGATCCCGCTCGGCATCCTGACGGCGCTGATCGGCGCGCCTGTCTTCGCCCTCGTCTTCCTGCGCGCCACCGGCTCGGAGCGCGGCCATGGCTGAACCCCGCATCCGGGCCGAGCAGGCCGGCCATTCCTATGACGGCCGGCGCTGGCAGTTCCGCGCGCTCGACCTGACGGTTTCTGCGGGCGAGATCGTCGCGGTGCTCGGCCCCAACGGGCGCGGAAAATCCACGCTGCTGCGCGCCATCGCCGGGCTAATCGCGCCCAATGCCGGCCGCATCGCGGTCGGGGACGCCGTCGGCTTCGTGCCGCAGGCCTTCATGCCGGCCTTTTCCTACAGCGCGTTCGAGATCGTGCTGATGGGGCGAACGCGGCATGCCCCGCTGCTGCGGGCACCCGGCCGACGCGACCGCGAGATCGCGGCCGCCTGCCTCGCCGAACTCGGCATCGCGGCGCTGGCGGAACGCGCCTTCACGTCGCTCTCCGGCGGTGAGCGGCAGCTCGTCCTGATCGCCCAGGCGCTCGCCGGCGAAACACCGATCCTGCTGCTCGACGAGCCCGCCGCCGCGCTCGACCTGCACCATCAGGACGAGGTCATGGCGCTGATCCGCACCATCTGCGACGACCGGCAGCTCGCAGTGCTGTTCACGACGCATCATCCCGACCACGCCCTCGCCATCGCCGACCGGGTGCTGCTGATGGGCGACGACGAACGGCATCTGATCGGCCCCACGGCCGAGACGATGACGGAGGCCCATCTCGCGGAACTCTACAAGGTGCCGGTGCGCCTTCTGCGCTTTACAGCCGAGGGCCAGGAACTGACTGCCTTCGCCCCGGTTTTCCGCAGTCAGGTCTTGCGCAGCCGGGTCTTGTGCGACCAGGTCTTGCGCGACCAAGTCTTRCACGGCGGCAAGCCGGTTCCGGGAGACCGCCATGCCAAGTGAGGTCGCCGCCGCCGATCCCGTCAGGCTCTATGCCGCGGGCAGCCTGCGCCGCGCTTTCGGGGAGATTCTGCCGCTGTTCGAGCAGGCCCACGCGATCCGTGTGGAGGCGCTCTTCGGCCCGGCCGGACTGCTGCGCCAGCGCATCGAAGCCGGCGCGGCGCCCGATGTCTTCGCGTCCGCCAATCTGGACCATCCCCGCCGATTGTTCGAAGCTGGCCTGTTCGACGAGCCGATCTGCTTTGCCCGCAATCCGTTCTGTGCGGTCGTCCGCCGTAATTTCGGCATCCAATCCGCCGGGCTGATCGACGCCATGCTCAATCCGGCGCTCATGCTCGCGACCTCGACGCCGGGCGCCGACCCATCGGGCGATTATGCCGAGATGGTCTTCGCGCGGATCGACCGGCTGCGGCCGGGCGCCGGCGCGCTGCTTGCCGCCAAGGCTCGCCGGCTGCTCGGCGGCGGCTTTGCGTCAGAGGTTCCGGCGGGGCGCGCGCCGGCCGCATGGCTGATCGAGACGGGACAGGCCGATATCGTCCTCGGCTACCAATCCGGCACATGGGGGCTTGATCCCTCCGGCCCCTGCGCGCCCGTCGATCTGCCCCAGGGCTGCGCGGTGACGGCGTCCTATGGTCTGGCCGTCGCGCGCGGGACCGGGCAGCGCGGGTATGGGCTTGCTGCCTTCCTGACAGGCGGTGAGGCCGGGGCGCTGCTCTATCGCAATGGCTTCATCGCCCCCAACCACGTTTCGCAGAGCCAGACCATCCATACCGGTGCGAAGGCACCGGCTCGCGAGTGAAAGGATGAGCCGGAGCATGTCTCACGGCACCACCCTGCCCTGTCGCCATTGATACGCCGCGGCGCCCGCGACAGGTCGCGGTCAGGGTCGGGCAAGGGCCAGCCTCGCACGAGCGGAAAGCGTTTTTTCACGCGCTGAAAGCCGGCCCCTATCAGACCCAATGGCAGCGGCGGATGCGCCTGCCAAAGCTGTCGCGATGCACACGGCAGAGCTGGCGCCGATGGCGGCGGTGATGTCTGCGATGCTGCGGCGGGCGGTGATGCCGGCGATCCCAATCCGAACCACGCTGTTGGGCCCAATCCAATGGCGTTCCGTCCGGAAGCGTCAGATCAGACAGATCTGCGTTTGGCGCCTCGGGCGCCTGGAGCCGTGGGGCGGCCTGCGCGCCCTGGGGCCGCAAAGCGAGGGCCAGGCCAAGACTCATGCCCAGAAATCCGGTGAGGAATGCCCGGCGTTCCGCCTCCTGATGCGAGCCAGTGGCCTCACACAGTGCCATTGAGCTCGAGGCKGCCTGATCTGCCGCCTCCTCGGGAACGCGTGGGGAACACGTGGCCGCCCGATTTGTTCGGCACTGAGGCTCACGAAGACGATGCGGTCAAACCATAAGAGCCTTGTTCACGTTGATGGCGCAGCGATCTCAACCGTGCTCATGGCGTGTCGGTATGTGTCCAGTTGCAGCGTCATGTCCACGCGGTCCATGCCCGGCGCAAAGCCGTCCGGTACGCGGGTGGTTTCGACGAAGCTATAATGCGCGAAGAACCCGCAACTATACTGGGTGGTCTCGATGATCACCGTCTCGAACACCGGTTCCGCGGCGATCTGCGCCAAGCGTTCGCTCAGCAGGCGCTCGCCCAGCCGTCGACCGTGCAGGTCGCCCCGCACCATGCCCCAGCATRGGAAGGCGACCGAGGGGTCTTCGCCCCCGCCGGCATAGCCGCCGCAGCCCAGCGCCTCGCCGTCCATCGACTCCAGCATGAAATAGGGCCCCGGCATGTCGTCGAGAAAGGTGAGGAAATCGGGCCTCTCGGCCGCTGCGAAGTAGCGGGGCACATTGCTCTCGAACAGCGCCAGCCCGAGTTCACGGTCCTCCATCCGCCACGGGCGCAGGCGCAACCTGGCGCCCGGTGCGTTCGGGTTCAATTGGGCGTGACGGATCCTGGACATGAGCAAACCTCAACCGTGAAGACAGGCCTCGCCGCGCACTGACACCCGTGGACGGCGAAATCGTACAGGGCCAGTCGATAATGGCGCGTGTTTGTCGGCCGCATCGCTCAACTCATCCTGCCCCACAGCTATTGCTGGCCTCCCGAAAACGGGGCCCCGAGAATCGCGCATCCGGCCGGCCGAGGGATTGATGGTGGCGATGATGCCGGTGTCGCCGATCTCGGCAGACAGGAGCGACCGAGGTGGCGTAGCGTGGTCCGCCTCTGCCAGGGTCGAACGCCCCCCAGGCTCGAAACCCCGCCCGCCGCCCCCCTCTTTGACCGGCGCTCGGAATAATGGCCATGGTCGCCGTGAGCTAGGAGCCCCTGCCCATGTCTTCCCTGCCCAAGCCTTGCCTGCCCAAGCCTTGCCTGCCCAAGTCTTCCGTGACCAGGCCTTCCCCGCCATGACCCAGCACGTCCTCCTCGCCGGCAGCACCGGACTGGTCGGCAGCCTTGTCCGGGCCCGGCTCGCCGCACGTCCCGACATCGATCTCGTCAGCCTCGTGCGCCGTGGAGCGTCCGCGTCCGGGCATGAGGTCGATTTCGAGCAGCTCTACGAAACGCCCGAGGCGTTCCTGAAGCCACTTGCGCCCGACGGCATCGACGTCGCGATATCCTGTCTCGGCACGACCATCCGCACGGCGGGGTCGCAGCCGGCCATGTTCCGCGTCGACCATGATTATGTGCTCGCCGTCGCCCGGGCTGCGCGAGCGCTTGGGGCCCGGCAGTTCATCCTGGTGACCGCCGTGGGCGCCGGCGGCCCCGGCTTCTACCTGCAGACCAAGGGCGCCATCGAGCGGGCGGTCACCGATCTCGGCTTTGCGCGGGTCGACCTGATCCGGCCCGGTTTCCTTCTCGGCGGGCGCGCGGAGCGGCGCGTCTGGGAGGCGATCGGCCAGCGCATCTTCGCGGCGCTCACCCCGATCATGCTCGGCCCGCTGTCCCGCTACGGGGCCATCCCTGCGGAAACGGTGGCGGACGCGATCGTCACGCTCATCGGCAATGCCGCGCCCGGCCGGCACCTGCACGAGAACGCCGAGATGCGTCGGCTTTCCCAGGCGACGCGAGTCAGCGGATAGAGGCGGGCCACGCCGCCCCGTGAACGCCATCCGGGTCGCCCCGCGGCAGTGTCAGCATCTGCCGCAATGTCGGAGATGGCTGCCAGGCTGACACGCCATCGTCATGCCTGTGGGATCTCTGCCGATCCACTCCACAGGTCGAAGCCCGCTGACCCCATGCAATTCAGTTTCGTTGAGCCCAGCGATCCATCGGCGCCGCCACTGATCCTGCTCCACGGCTCCGGGGGCAACGAAACGGACATGCTTCCCGTCGCGGCAGCTGCAGCTCCGAGCGCGGCTGCATTCTCGCTGCGCGGGGCGGTCGCATGGGAGGGCGGCCATGCATTCTTCAGGCGCCTGCCCGATCGAAGCATCGACGAAGACAGCATCCGGGCCGAAGCGCCGGCTCTCGGAGCCTTCATGGCAGAGATCGTCGCAAGGCATCCTGGCCGGAGCAAACCGATCCTGGTCGGGTTCTCTAACGGCGCGATCATGACTGCCGCCCTGGTGATGCTCTTTCCCGATCTGGTCAGGGGAGCCGCGCTGCTGCGCCCGCTTTCGCCGTTCGCGACGCCAGGGGAAACACGATTGCCGGCCACGCCGGTGCTCGTCGTCGATGCGACCCATGATGCTCGCAGGCGGGCGGAAGACGGTATCGAGATGGCGGCGCAACTGCGTCGCGCAGGGGCGATTGTCGATCACCAGAGCCTGAATTCCAGCCACGCCCTGACCGGTGATGATCTCGCACTGCTGCGCGGCTGGTTGGCGAAGGTCGTTTGACGTCCGCTAAGGGGCCGAAAGTCCCCGTTGGCCTCCGTGGCCGGAGACGCCGGCCGATCGGCTCCAGACACTGCCCCCTTGAGGTCCTGGCCAAGACCCTGTCCGGTTCGAGCGCAGAAACCGCCGGCACTGGCTGCCCGCTAGCGCCCTCCCCAGCCGACCTGATTACCAAGAACTGGCGCACGCTCGTTCGCGCCGGAGAGAAGATCCGTTCCGACGAGGACGGGCGCCGCTCGGAGATCGACGCGGCAGTGCTGGCCGGCTGCTTGCAAGCGCGAAACGTCTGGAGTGAGTGATTGCTGACGCTGTCGAGAAGCACTAGCCTCTTGCGACGTCGTCCAGCGTTCGTGGAAATGAAGTGCCAGCAGTCACCATCACCGCGGCGATGGCCCACCGGTTGAGCCACTTCGTCGGTTGAATCCCTCGTAGACGCACGCCGATCGCGCGTCGAAGCGCGACGCCGAGCAGAAGGAGCCCTCCCATGCTTGAGCTCTTGTTCTGCTCGCTTCTGACGATCCTGCCCGACTACCTGTTTCGCCGCTACGGTCAGGGCCGTCGGATCGGCAAGGAGATCACGCTCTTCTCGGTCTGGTTCGAACTGCGCTGGGGCATCACGGCTTGCGCGATGCTGACCGTCGGGTTGATCACGGTGGTCTTCTACAATCATCCCTCGACCACGAACGCGACCCTGTTCTTCAGGGCCGTGCCGATCATGCCGGAGAACAGGGGAAAGGTCGCCGAGGTCTTTGTCGGGCTCAGTGGCAGGGTCGAAAAGGGCGCGCCGATCTTCCGTCTCGACAGCAGCGCGCAGGAAGCGGCAGCCGAGACCGCCCGCCGCAGGATTGCCGAGACCGAGGCAGCGCTTGTTGTCGCCCGGTCCGACCTCGCCTCGAGTGAATCCAAGATCCAGGAGGCGAGGAGCGACCTCCAGCAGGCACAGGACGAACTGCGGACCAAGCAGGAATTGATGCGACGGAACGCGAATGTCGTCGCGCAGCGTGAGATCGAGAGGCTGGAGGTCCGCGTCGCCGGGCGAGAAGCCGCTGTGAACTCGGCAGCCGCGGCGCGCGATACCGCGCAGATCCGGATCTCGACGCAGCTTCCGGCAGAGAGGGATAGTGCCCAGGCGGACCTGGCTTTGGCCCAGATCGATATCGACAAGACGGTGATCCGGGCCGGCTTCACCGGCCGTGTCGAACAATTTGCGCTTCGTGCCGGCGATCTCGTCAACCCGAACATGCGCGCGGGCGGCGTCCTGATCCCCGAGGAGGCCGGGCGCTCCTCCCTGCAGGCCGGCTTCTCCCAGATCGAGGCGCAGATCATGAAGGTCGGCATGGTTGCCGAGGCCACCTGCGTCTCAAAGCCCTGGGTCATCATTCCGATGGTGGTGACCGGGCTGCAGGATTTTATCGCAGCTGGGCAGTTTCGCGGCGGCGAGCAGCTGATCGATGTTCAGCAAATTGCCAAGCCCGGCACGATCCTGACATTTCTCGAGCCGCTCTATCCCGATGGGCTCGACGGCGTGACGCCGGGCAGCAGCTGTATCGTCAATGCCTATTCGAGCAACCATGATCGCATCGAGGCGAAGGACACCGGCTCAGTCAAAAGGGTCGCTCTGCATGCGGTCGACGCGGTCGGGCTCGTTCATGCCATGATCCTGAGGATCCAGGCGCTGCTGCTACCGATTCAGACACTGGTTTTCTCCGGACACTGATCCGGCAGCGCAAACCGCCGATCGGCGCCCTTACGGTTTCCGTCGAGCGGACATCAGAAACTCTCCGCGCCCGACAGGTGGAAACGCCGCGGCGCTGCATGGATCCGGTTTCCGCGCGTGAGGGCCGCTGAGTGATACTCGCGCCTGTACCTGTTGGGCGCGCATTGGAGCTCTACCCGAAAGCTGACATTCCTGATCGTGGGGGTGACTGCTGCTCCCGACCCAACAGAGACGTTTGCGGCGAGGCCGGTGACGGACGAAGTTTGGCTAGGCCCGACCCTCAGAATGTCCCTTCCTGGGGCATCGAAGCGCCAATGGATCCGTTCGCTACTGCCCCAAGGTACAGTAGCACGCAGCCCTGCTATCCCGGTAAATCGGCGCGGCCGCCATTTTGAATAAATTCTTAAGGTGCCCGCGGAGGCCCATKGGCACGAGGTGCGGCCACAAGCATCATCCTGGAGGGTCGGACATGAAGATTGGTCGACGCGAATGGCTTGGTCTCTCTGCGAGTATCGCCATGCTGACCGGGGCGAGTCTCCCTGCGATAGCGCAGCAACCTCAGCCCCAGCAGCAACAGCGGCCTAACATACTCGTGATCATGGGCGACGACGTAGGCTGGTTCAATGTCGGGGCCTACCACCGGGGTATCATGTCCGGGAAGACGCCCAACCTCGACAGGCTGGCGGCGCAGGGAATGATGTTCACGGATTACTATGCCGAAGCCAGTTGTACCGCCGGCAGGGCAAGTTTCATCACCGGCGAAATCCCCTTGCGCACGGGTTTGACCACCGTTGGACAAGCGGGTGCGGATGTCGGCATGCCGGCCCAGGCAGCGACGATCGCCAGCGCTCTGAAAACTCAGGGATATGCCACCGGCCAGTTCGGAAAGAACCATCTGGGCGACCTGAACAAGTTCCTGCCGACATTGCACGGCTTCGACGAGTTCTTCGGCTACCTCTACCACCTCGACGCGATGTCCGATCCGTTCTGGTATTCGTTCCCGGACGAGCAGTCCTATCGCGACAAGGTCGGCCCCCGCAACTTGGTGCATACCTTTGCCACAACCGTGGACGACGCGACCGAGATGCCGCGCTGGGGCAAGGTCGGCAAGCAGAGGATCGTGGACGAGGGACCTCTGGCGCCCTACCCCAACATGGCCAACGTGCCAAACATGCACGACATCACGCCGAAGGCTAAATACGACATGACGACCTTCGACGAAATACTGGTCAAGTCGTCATGTGACTTCATGGACAAGGCCAAGGCTGACAAGAAGCCGTACTTTGTCTGGCACAACACGACGCGCATGCATGTCTGGACCTTCCTGTCGCCGAAATATCAGTCGCTGATGAACAGCAATACCAATTACGGCCTTGAAGAGGCGGGCATGGCGCAGCTCGATGACGGCGTCGGCGCCCTTTTGAAATGCGTGGAGGATTCAGGCCAGGCGGACAACACGATCGTCATCTTCACCACCGACAACGGTGCCGAAGTCTTCACTTGGCCCGATGGCGGGATGACCCCGTTCAAGGGGACCAAGGGAACGGTCATGGAAGGCGGCTTCCGGGCGCCCGCGATCATTCGCTGGCCGGGCAAGGTCAAGTCTGGCACGGTCGAAAACGGGATCTTTTCGGCGCTGGACTGGTTCCCGACGCTCCTGGCTGCGGCCGGCAATAGCGACATCACCGGCCAGCTCCTGAAGGGCGTGGCGTTGGGCGAGAGGACCTACAAGAACCATCTCGACGGCTACAACCAGATCGATCTGCTCCAAGGCAACGGTCCGTCCGCACGGCATGAGTTCTTCTATTTCGGCGGTCCGCAACTCGGCGCCGTTCGGATCGACAACTTCAAGTACCAGTTCTTCCAGCAGCCGCAGGGTTGGCCCGGCGCGAAGGTCACCACCGACATGCCGACCATGGTCAATATCCGCCAGGACCCGTTCGAACGAACCCCGTCGATCGGCGGGCAGAGCCTCAATGACCTGGGTGGCGGCTATATGAACGACTTCTACGCCCGGGAGTTCTGGCGGTTCGTCTCCGTTCAGGACGAAGTCGCCAAACTGGCTCGTACTGCGATTGACTACCCACCGATGCAGGACCCGGCCTCGTTCAATCTGGAAGCCGTAAAACGGCAAATCGATCAGGCGATCAAGAACAAGCCCKGGAACTAAAGCATCGGCCCGAAAGTGGATTGCGGTTTTCGGGGCAAAGCCGACGCAAAGACAAAGGGTTAGATCATCGGACCCGATACGATATCCGGTCCGATGATCCAAGGAAACGCGAAGCAAGTGGCGGGCAGCTCCGAGCGAGCCGCCCGTCTTTTTTGCGGTCGCGGCCGGTAGCCACCGGTGCTGGGCGGATCGCCCGCGCAGATCGGGGATGCCGTGGAGATTGCCCTCGAACATCATCTCGGCCTGGAGATTTGCATCGAAGCCATGCGGCAGACGGGCGAAGCCATGATCGCGCTTCAAGCAGACCAGCCTCGGCGGCCTGGAGTGAACCGGCCGAAGGGCCGAGCCTGATGCCGCGTCAAGTGCTTATCGTGAGGTGCCGGAGGTCCAAGGCAGGGCTGGCTCCAACGAAGGGCTTGCGTCATTTTCCATGCAGTAGCCGGTGCGCCCTCGCGGGGCACGTTCACGCTCAACCAGGATCTGATCGATGCTAGTGGATGACTTCCGTTCGGATACGGTCACACGCCCCGATGAGCGGATGCGGGCTGCCATGGCTACGGCCGAGGTTGGCGACGCCGTCTATGACGACTGCCCGACCACCAGTCGCCTGGAAGCGATGGTCGCCGAGCGATTGGGAAAGGAAGCCGCCCTTTTCTTCCCCACCGGCACGCAAGCGAACCTCGCCGGGCTGATGGCCCATTGCGGCCGCGGCGATGAATATCTCGTTGGCCAGATGGCTCACACCTATCGGCTCGAGGGCGGCGGCGCCGCAGTCCTCGGCTCGATCCAGCCGCAGCCCTTGCCCAACGAGGCTGATGGGACGATCGCGCTGGACGCCATTGCGAACGCGATCAAGCCGGACGACTTTCACTTCGCGGTCACGCGGCTGCTGGCGCTGGAAAACACCTTCAACGGCCTGGTCCTGCCCGACGCCTACCTGCAGGCCGCAACGCACCTCGCCCGCTCGCGCGGGCTTGCGACGCATCTGGACGGCGCCCGACTGATGAATGCCGCGGCGGCGAGCGGTCGGGACGCGGCCTGGATCGCAGCGCAGTTCGACACCCTGTCCCTGTGTCTCTCCAAAGGGCTGGGCGCGCCGGTCGGCTCCGTCCTCGTCGGCCCCAGAGACTTCATCGAAAAGTCCCGCCGGATCAGGAAAATGCTGGGCGGCGGCATGCGTCAGACCGGCGTGCTCGCCGCGGCCGCGATCTACGCCCTGGAGCACAATGTCACGCGGCTTACTGACGATCATCGGCGCGCCGCAGCTCTTGCGACCGTGCTGGCGCGTTTTCCCGAGCTTGGCGCGGGACCGTCACGCACGAACATGGTGTTCATGACCCCCAAGGGACTCGACACCAGCGCTTTCGTCGCCTTTCTGCGCGGTCGCGGCATCGCCGTCGGCGGGCGCTACGGAACGCTGCGTTGGGTGACCCATCTCGATGTGGATGACGCGTCCGTCGCGCGGGTTRCCGAGGCCTGCGAGGTCTTCTTCGACAGGCAAAGCGCGCCTGCCGGCTTGAGAGCTCAGGCCTGAGGGTCAGGCGCCGGTCGCAGGATTGCGGGCGGCGTCAAGCTGACCTGCCACGCAGGGTCGCGATCGACGCTGTCGTCAGCGAACGAGACGAGCCGCATTCCAGGACCATTCGCCCAAAAAGAGACCCGCCATGGCGGCGGGTCCAGATTGGGAGGGTGTGCGACCTTACCGTGAGCGCCTGCCGGTCCGTCTGTGACCGAAGTCACAGAGCCGGCGATTGCCGGGTTGCTTGACCTGCTCGATGCTGATGCGGACGGGTTGCACTTCCTTGCCATGCCGGTGAAGCAGATGCTGCGCATCATCCCTTATGACGCGCCGCTGGGTGTTTGGGTTGGGGCTCTGATCTGCTCTTGCGTGTACTTTCGCGAAGCGGCTGCGCTTTACGTTCTGGCCCTGCGAGAACGGACTTCAAGCTGGATTGGAAGCGACGGCCAAGGTCAGAGCCACCGCGGACGAGACCCCGGCGAGATAGTGGGTGCATGCTCGCGATCCAGGCAAGGCCGGTGCGAAAGGGACAGCCGGCCTAGCTCTTGTTGGCCAGCCTGTCCTCKAGGCGGTCGAGCAACTCGCCCTGAGCGGCCAGGATGCGCAACCGCGCCTCGGGAAGGGGAAACCAGGCCGCCCGGTCGATTTCGGGGAAGCGCTGGATCAGGCCACTGCCGCGCGGCCACTCGATCTCGACAAGGCTGCTGCAACGAACATCCCCCGGTGTCAGGTCGCCCCGCAGCGCGAAGGCCTCGACCACCTTCCCCGCCCTTTGCCGAATGCGCCCAAGCGGCACGAGGGCGCCTGTCGGCGGGATTCCGAGTTCCTCCTCGAATTCGCGCTGCGCCGTTTCGGCCGGGCTCTCGCCCTGCCCCAGCTCGCCTTTCGGTATCGACCACGCCCCATTATCCTTGTGCCGCCAGAACGGCCCGCCGGGATGGACGAGAAGGACTTCGACCTCCGCGCCCGTGAGGCGATACATCAGAATGCCGGCGCTTTGGGAGGACATGAGCCGCGACACCAAAGAAGGTCAGTCGGCGGCCACATTCGTGTTCTGTCAAGGACGGGCGACGCACCCCGTCGACATTCCGATCCACAGAAGGCGCCGGCGCAGAGGCCGGGGCGGCGCCAGCCATCCTTGGCCCGGTCAAGGACAGCCCCGGGCCTCACCCCTGCGCTTGTGTCGCCGAAACCGGATCGGACGTGCGCAGCGCCGCCGGACTTGACCAGAATCAATGCGCGAATACCGCAACTGCCGCTTCATCATCGCTGCGCGGCCAACGCGACGCATCAGGAGGTCGAGATGAGCGACAGCGCCTTATCTTCCAAGCCCGCTGCCTCCTTCCAGCCCGCTGCAGCGTTGCGGCCCGCCCCGGGCAACGTCTTCAGGGATATCGCCGTTCATCTCGACGGCATGCCGGAAGACGAGCTGCGCCTGGCCCATGCCGAAGCGCTCGCGACGCGCTGTGACGCGCGACTGACCGGCCTCTACACCAACCTTCTCCCCGACCCGGCACTCTATGCCGGTGAGTTCGGGATCACGGCGATCGGACAATTGACCGAGGCGATGATCGAGGACGGCAACAGCGTCGAGCGGCGCCTCAGGGAGCGCCTGGCTCGTCTCGGGCCGACGCATGAGCTGAGGCGCATCGACGCCTTCCCCGGGATGCTGGCACWGGCCGTCGCGACGGAGGCGCGATGGAACGACCTCTTCGTCGCCACCTGCCCCCGCGAAGACGGGCTGACGCGCTGGAACGCGCTGATCGAAAGCGTGATGTTCGATGGCGGGCGCGGTCTCTACCTGCTGCCCCCTGGAACGATGCCGAGACAGGCGATCCACACGATCCTGATCGGTTGGGTTGACAGCCGGCAGAGCGCCCGCGCCATCGCCGAAGCCATGCCTTTGCTCGGCGAGGCGACGCAGGTCCATATCGTCACGGTCAGCGAAGAAGCCCACGGGCGGATGGGCGGGGCGGAGGCGCTTGCCGATGTCACCGCCCATCTCGCCCGACACGGCGTCGGTGCCACGGCAAGCGTCCTGCGCAATGACATATCGCCAGCCGAAAGCCTACTGGCCGAGGCGGGCAGGATTTCGGCCGACCTCATCGTTGCCGGCGCCTATGGCCACTCGCGCTTCAGGGAGTGGATTCTGGGCGGCGTCACACAGGACCTGCTCGCCGCCTCCCCCGTGCCGCTGCTTCTCGCGCATTAGCCCGGAAGTTGCCCGGGACGCCGCCGACCCGACGGGCGGGCCGAACCGGCGATCGG